>JBGSIG010000260.1:0-3392 GCA_041742655.1 Ferruginibacter sp.
ATCAAAGAGTGATTCTCTTACTTCTTCACCTAATGCATGGGTAGTATTGACGGTGCCTGCCAATTGAATACGGATAGATGAGGCTTTGCTGACTATGCCAGTAGTATAGGCATCGATATACCTGCTAAAGGCAGGATCAGCTTCTACCCACTTATCTCTTTTACTACAGGAAAAAAGGCTGAAAACAACAATGAATAACAGGAGGGTACGCAAAAAAGTTGCACTGAACTTTTCAGAACGAGTAACAGAGTCGGGGTCCATACTATTTTTGTATTTTTTTGTGCAGTAAAACCAGGATGGTTTTACTGGTTGGTTTGCTGGTATAAATGTTGAATAAAATTTCGACATGTGCAAGAGGTAGCTTGTGTAATTCTTGTTAAATGTAACAAAAAAACAACACAGAAAGTACTCACTAAAATATTTGAGGTGCATTTCAGGATGATACTGCCTTTGGCCACAATTCATCCCGCCACTGGAATTGCTAAATTAAAAAATTATTAATCGCTGATCTTTCTCTTTTCTTCTTCGGCAAGTTTAACAGACCATGGACCATTGCCTATTATTAAGAAATAAATAAGCAACGCCAAAACTACAATGGTAATGTACAATTGGGCATAGGGTAATAATACATTTTGTGCAGCGTGAATAAAAATGAGTGCGCCTATTAATATGGGTATTTGAATAAGGCAGGCGAAGCGGGTAAATAAACCTATTATCAGCAACAGCCCGCCGAGGAGATGTGCGAACGGAACTACATGCGCCAGCAATACAACCATAAAAGAACCAAAAGACGGGATGCCAGACATAAGGCCTATGAGTACTCCTGTATTCATCAGGAAATCAATTCCCTTGAAACAAAGAAAAACGCCTAAAATTATCCGGACGATATCTATCCATTTTGGGTGATGATGATCGCCCCAATATTCAAATCGATGTAGCAGATCCATAACTTAGGTTTTAAGTGGTAGAAAAAGAACTACAGTAAATTTAATCTTTTTTCAAAGTAATTCAAAGCATTTGTTAGTGATTTTATGCCATTGATATTGGGCAGTAAGACTGAAGTTTTTGATGCTTATTGAATACCATGCCGTAAGCACACATTTGGCAAAGGCCAAATATCCGCCTCGCCCGGCAATGTCATTAAGTTAAGAATGAGATGATATGGTTGGCAGCATTATTTTTAGCTTCTACTAAGATTTTTTAAAAGTGGCAAAACTTAGTAGAAAATTAAAACTGTAAATACCCAGCCTTATTACCTTATTCCGTTCAAGAGGTTTCATTAGTTAATTGAGCTAAATGCATAAGGTAATGACATTGCACACCGGGATCTAAATATCCGGCTAATAAATTTGCTCATCGTATTCAAGTGCAGCGGGTTGCACTTTTTTATTTACTAAAAATTTATTTCGCCATGCCGCTATTGCCGCTGCGAAGGTCATTACAATCAACAGGGATAAGCCTTTGGGCAGGTTTGATTTTTCAGAAATAAACCCTATTAATGAAGGGCCGGTAAGAAAACCTATCAATCCTCCAGTGGTTACCATTGCAAAGCCCTCTACTGTACTTACTCCGGGAATATTTGCCGACGCACTGAACAAAACCGGAACAATGCAGCAGGAACCAAAGCCAATTAAAACATACCCCAAAATAGCGACTGGAACCGCAGGGGCAAGTACCACTAAAGTAAAACCAACGGCAGACAATAAGCAGCCGCAAATAACGATGGCTTTACTGCCGATTTTTGCAATCATACTATCGCCGTTTAACCGGCCTATCGTCATTGCAACAGAGAAACCAGCGTAGCCAAGCGGTATCATATTTTTAGGGGCGTGTAAGGATTCTTTCAGGTAGATGGCACTCCAATCGGCCACACACCCTTCGGCCATAAATGTAACCATGCAGATAAATGAAATGCCGAGAATTGTGGGCGACGGTAATTTAATACCGGACCGGCTGTGAATAATTTCGTCGTTGGCGAGGTACAATTGTTTGTTAGCTGTAATCACGGCAAAAATAATGGTAGCTACAATAACTACCTGCCAACCCGCTACAACACCAAAAGAAAACAACATAACCGCCAACCCTGCACTAACTGCTCCGCCAAGACTGTACATACCATGACAGGTACTCATGAACAACCGGTTAGTTTTTCTCTCCATCAAGTTTACCGTTGCGTTGGATGACACACCGTTTAAAAAGCCCAGTATACCAAAAAGGTACAAACACAACCAAAACATCGGCCTGTTAACCGCATTTATCTGCAATATCATTACCAAACACAATGCTCTATAACCATTCAGCATCCACTTGCCGACAGGTATTGTACTAAAAACCCTGGTAGATAAAATCATTCCTGTAATGGCCCCCAAGGGAGAAAGTAACAAAGAAAGTCCCAGGCTGCCATCGGTAAAATCAAGCCGCTGCTTTATACCCGGTATTGCTGCTACCCAGGTGCCAAATAAAAGACTGGAAGTTGAAAACAGAAAACCCACAGCAAGTGCAGGTTTGTTTTTTATAAACGAAGAAATATTTTTAATCATTCACCAAATGAGCTTTAAATGCAGCGGGATACTCAAATGTAGGTTTTATTGCTATTCGCTTTTAATTACTGTGCAATTTTATTTGAATTGAAGCATTTGTAAAGCGCCGCAGTTTTTTTAGCGAAAGGCATACAGCTAACCCCATAACTTGACGGGGCTAACGCAGATTATATCAATTTATATAGATTGTAATTAGTCGCTGTTTTCTATATGCAATTTCTGGTGATGGGCACCAGCTGCAATATACAATGCAAAACAGGCAATAGCGGTATCTTTCAATACACTGATTAGCGCCCCCTGTTTCATCTCCGGATCGCCTGCATTCAGAAAATTGGGGAGGTGAATAGTTAACACAAAGATCAGTAGAATTGCGGCCAACAGGTATCCTGCGGCTTTTACCATCCGGTTTGTTATAAACGCGATAGCTACCAGTATAAATGCAACTCCCACAAAATAAACCCAGATAATACCGCCCGGCAAAAAATCTGGAACGTAATTAACTAAGTCACGTGGATGCAGAAAATGCTGAATACCAAACACGATCATTACTAATGACAGCAGGTACAACGATATTCGGGAAATTAAATGTGGATATTTCATAAATGGCAATTTTAGACAAAAAAGTTACGACATTTAAAATAGAAGTGCAACTCTTTGATAATATTCTTTTTATGAACGTTAAGGATTTCTTTTCTCGTTAACTATATGATTAAAACCAGACATTAACAAAAAAGTTCCAAATTTTGCGCCAGCCTGACTTACAGACGGGATATCCTAATTGTACGTATAAAAAGGCAGGTATTACTAAACCTAATTATTGGAAAAATAAGATCTGCCCTCAAGTAACTATTT
>JBGSIG010000261.1:0-1690 GCA_041742655.1 Ferruginibacter sp.
ACACAATGCCTCCTTTGCTTTTGCAACATAAAAAACAAGGGGGTACTACCCTTAATATTGAAACAACAAATTTTTAGGCTGTAGCCTTTGACTATAAAGTGTTACAGCATTTTTAAACCCGATTTTAGTCGGACAACAATGCTGCAGAATATATTATAAACGCACAAAAACTATAAGTTTAGGTAATATTTTCAGGCACTATGTTTCAAAATCTTTCCATACCAAAATTCTTTTATATTTTTGATGCCGAAACTAATTACCTCTATCCACTTATGATTAATAACATCCGCACATTTTTTTTGATTGTGCTTATTGCTTCTGACAACGAAGTAACTGCTCAAAAAATAACAGATACCATTTTTTATAATAGCCAGTGGCAAATATGTGAAAAACCTGTGGCTGCCTATTACAGGCTCGGTACTTTAATGATTGAAACTAGCTGGTACTACACCGGCCCCTTTAAAGATTATTCTTTGGATGGCAAACTGCAAATGGAAGGAGCTTACTCATTCGATGGCCATAAGGAAGGGCCATATAGTTTTTTTGATACTCAAGGCAATTTAATGGCTACCGGCAATTACAAAAATGATAAGCCATGTGGTGAATGGGAATGGAAATTTACCAATGGCATAACAAGGGCAGCCATGTATTTTACGGGCAGCCTTAATGATGTTGAGTTCACTTTTTTCAGAAATGATACTGGTAAAATTTTACTGGAAAATGGCAATGGAGAATTTATTTGGAATGTATATGCGTTTGAAGATATGCCACAAAATATTTTGATAAAGGGGCAATATGAAAATGGAAAAAAATCAGGCACATGGAAATATTACCTCCTTAATGAGGACGGTTCAAACAAAAAACTCTGTGAAGAAAAGTATAATGAAGAAGGCCTGCTAAAAAAAGCCAGATTAATCAGCCATTATGATGTCGTCATTAATAGAAAATGTTTTGAGTACGACTTTGTTCCGAGGGTACTAAAGGTTACTGAACGTATGGTTTATGACAGGTTATTCGCAAGCGGCGAGGACAGTATTGCGGACAAAAATTTATTAAATTACCTGACCAACCGAAATTCGATTGACATCATTATTGAAAATAAAAGGTTTGACACTGCTATTTTATACATTTTAAAAAGTCTTGAAAGTAACCGCAACTACTTTGATTATTTTTCTAAAGACATTAACGGAAAAATTGAATTCAAAGTAGGTGATAGTTCCAGGCCGGAAGACATTTCTGTTACTTGCGAGAACATAACAGAAAAAGAGAAAACTTTTTTATTGTACCTGATGTCGAAATTTAATAATATTGAAATGCCCACTGATGGAACAATTGGTATAGAAGGTTATCATACCATTTATTTTTTTTCGTTGGATGTAAAAAAATATTTCCCTGCAAACCTGCAGAATTACATTAATAAAGAGCTTTTTTTTACACTTATTCCAAAAGATAAATATGAATTATTTCTAAATGCCAACAAAAAAGCCATTAAGAAGGCATTGAGAAGTGAAGTATTGCGATACTGGTAAAATTTATTTCCTTTGAATGGAAAAAAATTGGCGAAAATTACGAAACTTTTAATAGCGGCATCTGAAAATGAGAACGCTCACAAGATGATTTTATCGGTTGTGTTTTTACTCACATTCCTTTTCTAAAACTTTTATTTCAGTTTTTTCTTTTTTTATTCCCT
>JBGSIG010000262.1:0-3437 GCA_041742655.1 Ferruginibacter sp.
TTTGGTATTTGTAACAGCCTATGATCAATTTGCTGTAAAAGCATTTCGCTTTAGTGCGTTGGATTATTTATTAAAACCTATCGATGGTAAAGACCTGAAAGCTGCAGTAGAAAAAGCTGAACAGCGCAGCTGGCCCCAAACGCAACAACTGAGTTTACTGAAACAGCAATTGCATGGAGGTGTAAAAAATTTGCCGGATAAAATTGCTTTGCCTTACCAGAACGGGGTAACATTTGCAGAAATTAAAAATGTTATTTACTGTGAGTCGGACAATAATTACACCCGTATACATACAATTGATGATAACCAGTATATGGTAGCTAAAACACTCGGAGACATTCAGGAAGTTTTGGAAGAAAGAAATTTTCTGCGTATACACAGGCAATACCTCATTAACCTGGATCATATAAAAAAATATGTACGGGGCGAAGGAAATTATGTAATCATGTCCAACAACCGAAGCATACCCGTAGCCCGAAACCAGAAAGAAAAATTGATTGAAAAGTTTGGTTGGTTATGAAGAATAAAACCAACGGTTCTAAAAAATCATACTTTGAAGGAGGAGGTAGTTTCGCTTGCCAAACTGTTGTAATTTGTGTTTCAAAAAATAAATAATATGGACGATCAAAATAAATTAATGCTAAAACAGGCCCTGGATGCCTGGAATGGTCAGTTAGTAAGAGCAACCAAACTGTTCAATGAATTGACAGATGAGCAAATTGAAAATGAAACAGCTCCCGGCAGAAATACGGGCACCTATCTTTTGGGTCATCTTGTAGCTGTACATGATGCCATGTTTCCGCTTCTTGGTACAGGTGATAAGTTGTATCCGCAATTGGAAGAGGTGTTCATAAAAAATCCTGATAAATCTGCATTGGCAAGGCCTTCGGTAAAGGAATTGCGAAATTACTGGACAGACGTGCATGCAGCACTGACAGAACATTTCAATAAATTGATGGTTGACGAATGGTTAGAAAAACATGCTGCAGTTTCCCCGGAAGATTTTGTGAAAGAGCCACATCGCAACAGGTTGAATGTTTTGCTGAGCCGTACAAATCATCTTGCATATCACTTTGGGCAATTGGCGTATTTGAAGAGATAGGTGAATGGTGAAACGAGTTCGATTGGCGTAGTCGTTATGCGTCCGCCACATACAGTACCGAGAATTTTTGTTCAACCGGCCTTAACAATGCCCCATTTGAATATCGCCATAAAAAAATCCCGTTCACAATTTTTGAACGGGATTTTTTTATGAGGAAGTATTTTATTAAGCCCCTTTGGCTACCACTGCTTTATCAGTAGTGATAGCGGCAGGCTCAGTAAGTGCTTTATCTTTTCCGAGATCAACCAATATTGGTGCTGCTACAAAAATAGAAGAATAGGTTCCGGTAATTACCCCTATCAGCATGGCAAAAGCAAAACCTCTTGTAACCTCACCACCGAAAATAAATAATATCAGGATGGTCAGGAATACGGTCAATGAGGTCATAATAGTACGGCTCAGTGTATCGTTGATAGCCCGGTTGATAATGGAACCTTTTGATTCGCCCTTTTTGGCGTTGTTGCTATATTCCCTGATACGGTCAAATACAATTACCGTATCATTCATACTAAACCCAATTACAGTTAGCACGGCCGCAATAAAATGCTGGTCAATTTCTAAAGGAAACGGTACAATATTTTTAAGGAACGAGAAAACAGCCAGCGTTACAAATACGTCATGCAGCAAGGCTACAATTGTACCTACAGAATATCTCCAGTCGCGGAAGCGAATGAAAATATACACAAAGATGATGAGCATAGCAAAAAACGTTGCCTTAATTGCGCCTCGTTTAAGCTCCTCAGAAATTGTGGGCTGCACTGTTTGAGAACTTAAAATATTATTCTTAGCAAAATCTGAGTAACTGATGCCGGGCAATTGTTTCTGAAGGCCTTCATACAATTTTACCTGAACAATACTGTCAGCATTGTCTACACCCTTTTTGTAGGAAGTGGTAATATTCAAATGCTTGTCGTCGCCAACAGTTTTAATCACTGGGAAATCTCCTTCGAATGCAGTTTTTAATTCATTCCTAACTGCATCGTTCTTTACTGTCTGTGGAAAAGCCACAGTGTAACTGCGGCCTCCTTTAAATTCTACCCCTTCGTGAAAACCGTTGAAGAAAGAAGCAATGCCTAACAGCGCAACAACTACGGAAATGCCATACGCTACTTTTCTGTATTCAATAAATTTAAATTTCGCATGCTGGAAAACCCTTTTTGAAATAGGCGTAAAATAATTAAAATGCCTGTTTTTATTTGTCCAGAAATCGGTTATTAATCTTGATACTAAGATTCCGCAAAACAAAGAAAGAGTGATACCCAACATTTGCGTAGTGGCGAATCCTAACACGGGACCCAAACCAAAAATAAACAATATAGCAGCCGTTAAAAAAGTGGTAACGTGTGCGTCAATAACGGGCGCCAGCGAACGTTGGTAACCATCATTTACTGCTTGCGGGTATGATTTTCCTTTTGTAAGTTCTTCTTTAATCCGCTCAAAAATAATTACGTTGGTATCAACAGCTAAACCCACCGTTAAAACCAACCCTGCAATACCTGCAGCCGTTAAAGTAAAGCCCATGGCGCTTAATACACCAATGGTAAACAGCAGGTTTAATATCAGTGATATATTAGCTACCCAGCCGCCGGTGTTGTAATAAATTATCATCAGAGCAAAAATCACTAAAAACGAAATGCCAAATGCCATCATCCCGCCATTCACGGAGGCCTCTCCTAATGTAGGGCCTACTATCTGCTCTGCCACAATTTTTGCCGGCGCATTTGTTTTACCAGATTTTAAGATATTAGAAAGATCCTGTGCTTCTTCGGGAGTAAACCGTCCGGAAATTTCTGTTTGTCCGCCTTCAATGGCACCCATAACGTTGGGCGCAGTATAAACAATATCATCCAATGCAATTGCCACCGGCCTGTTCACATTATTTTTTGTGAGGTCGAACCATTTTTTTGCACCCGTAGAAGTCATATTCATTTTAATAGAAGGGGCACCCTTGTCATCATAACCCTGGAAAGCTTCTTCTACGCTTTCACCATCCATTGGTGCTTTTTCGCCACCCGGTAATGTTTTTACTACATACACCGGAATGTATTTAGATCCTTTTTCCGGTGTTTCTTCAGCACCCAATAAAATTTTTGAATCGGTCGGGAAACCATTTTTTACCACCTCAAGCGAAAGATAATAATTTAAATTAGCTGTATCTTTTGCATGTGTAATAAAATTGAACTGCCTGTTGTAAGGAATTTTTTCTGCCCTGATGTCTAACGGCATCATTACTTCGTATAAGGCGTTTGCAAATTTCAACTGGCTAGCTGTATCGGCTGCTTTGGCAGAATCTATACCGGCTCCACTTAAAAATGCAGCCAGCGATGTAGCCGCA
>JBGSIG010000263.1:0-4796 GCA_041742655.1 Ferruginibacter sp.
TTTTTGAGCGGTTCCTGAATCCAGAACGTAAGTCGATGCCGGATATCGATACTGATTTTGATGACGAAGGACGACAGAAAGTATTGAATTACGTAGTTGAGAAATACGGCAAAAACCAGGTGGCTCAAATTATTACTTACGGCACCATGGCTGCTAAATCGAGCATTGCCGATGTGGCGAGGGTGATGGATTTGCCAATCGCTGAAAGCAGGGCTATTTCCAAATTAGTTCCCGAGCGGCCGGGCATAAACCTAAAGCGGTTATTGCATGCTCCGTTTACTTCTAAAGAGGCAAAAGCCGGCGAAAAATCTTTGGATGAAAAAGAACAATTGCAGGGTGAAGATATCGAGAACGTAAAAAAATTACGGGAGCTATATGCAAGCGATACGTTACAGGGAAAAATTTTACATGAAGCAGAAATCCTCGAAGGCTCTGTAAGAAATACCGGCATTCATGCATCGGCCATTATCATTGCGCCCAAAGATTTAACGGATTTATTGCCGGTAGCCACATCGAAGGAATCAGAGCTCTGGCTTACCCAAATTGAAGGCGGTTCTATTGAGGAGGCTGGTGTAATAAAAATGGATTTCCTGGGTTTAAAAACCCTTAGTATTTTAAAAACCGCATTATCGCTCATAAAACAAAACCACGGAGTTGCTATTGAAATAGATGCCATTCCATTAGACGATGAAAAAGCCTACAGGCTTTACCAGCAGGGCGATACCAACGGAACGTTTCAATTTGAAAGTCCGGGTATGCAAAAGCATTTACGCGAATTAAAGCCTGATAAGTTTGATGACCTTATAGCGATGAACGCCTTGTACCGGCCTGGCCCGATGGCATACATTCCCGATTATATTGATCGTAAACATGGCAAAAAACAAGTTGAGTTCGATTTGCCTGATATGGAAGAACATCTAAAGGAGACCTATGGCATCACGGTTTACCAGGAACAGGTGATGTTGCTATCGCAAAAGTTGGCTGGCTTTAGTAAAGGTGATGCGGATGTGTTGCGAAAGGCAATGGGTAAAAAACAAATAGCTGTATTAAATAAAATGAAGCTACAGTTTGTTGATGGTGCTACTTCAAAAGGCCATCCAAAAGATAAGCTGGAAAAAATATGGACGGACTGGGAAGCATTTGCGCAATATGCGTTCAACAAATCTCACTCTACCTGTTATGCTTTTGTTGCTTATCAAACGGCTTACCTAAAAGCGCACTACCCAAGTGAATACATGGCAGCGGTGCTTAACCATGCTGGCAGTATAGACAAGATAACTTTCTTTATGGAAGAGTGTAAACGCATGGGGTTAAAAGTATTGGGGCCAGATATCAACGAATCGCAAAATGGTTTTGCTGTAAACAAAAAAGGTGAAATAAGATTTGGTTTCAGTGGTTTGAAAGGTGTGGGCGAAAACGCTATTGAACACATCATTGCGGAAAGAACAAAACATGGTTTTTATACTTCTATTTACGATTTAGTAAAACGTGTAAGTGCACGTGCTGCTAATAAAAAATCGTTGGAAAGCCTTATTTACGCCGGTGCATTTGATTGTTTTACAGATTTTACCAGGGCTCAATATTTTTACCAGGCACCAGGTGATGCACAGGGGCTGGAAAAAATTATCAAGTTCGGTAACATCTACCAATCGCAAAATGCAAGTTCAAGCAATACCTTATTTGGCGATTTACAAATGCCGGATATTGTACCGCCCAAATTATCGCCCTGCGAACCGTGGCCACTTACAGTTCAGCTAGATTATGAAAAGGAAGTTACCGGCATGTACATGAGCGGGCACCCACTGGATAATTTTAGTTTTGAAATGCGGCACTACAACATAACACCACTCGCAGACTTTAACGATTTTAAACTGGCGGTAAATACGCATACTAACCCTGCCAAACAATTTCGCGTAGCCGGTTTAGTTGTTGACACCCAGCATAGAATGACGAAGACAGGCAAAAATTTTGGAATTCTAACCATTGAAGACTACAGCGGCAAAAGTGAATTTATGTTGTGGAGCGAAGACTACGTGAAATATACAGCCTATTTGGAGAAAGGGCTGATTTTGCTAGTGGAAGGAGGTTTTAAAACAAGGTATAACAGCGACCAATATGAGTTTAAATTAAGCAAGATACACTTGCTGGAAACAGTAAAGCCGGTATTAACCAGACAGGTTATATTGGAAGTGCAGCCACAATTTGTCGACAAAAATTTCATAAATTTTGTCGAAGCCAACGTAAAAGTGAATCCAGGTAAGGCAACTTTAAAATTTAACATTGTTGATGTAAGAAATAATGTTAAAGTGGGCATGTATAATATTGAAAAGGGATTTACAATGAATGACGATATGGTTGTTTTTTTAAATGATAATCCGGACGTAGAAGTGAGTGTGTTGGCCGGTTAGTGGGCCCATTTTAGCAGCTGCGGGCGACTTTGTGACAACAAAATGATATCAACACTGCCAAATGGATTGTGAATATGTCATAACAACACATTTAAATATTTGGATGTAAATTTGTCCGTTCTAACAACAATAATCAAAAAATATATAATTATGGCACACGAATTCACTGACGCAAACTTTCAATCAGAGGTTTTAGATTCAGACAAATTATCAGTAGTAGATTTTTGGGCAGAATGGTGCGGTCCATGCCGTGCAATTGGCCCTGTAATTGAAGAGTTATCAAAAGAGTATGATGGTAAAATAAATGTAGGCAAGGTTAATGTAGATCACAATCCACAGATATCAATGAACTATGGTATTACAAGTATCCCAGCTATCCTTTTTGTAAAAGGCGGCCAGGTAGTTGACAAATTAGTTGGTGCACAACCAAAAGCCAATTTTGTTAAAAAAATAGATCAACATAAATAACCGGATTAAAAATATTGATATATTATATCTGACTTTATAAAAAATCTCCTGCAACACAGGAGATTTTTTTATGTATCTACTTCGTTTTATTCATTTATCAGTACCGGACCGGTATGGATATTATCAATGACATTAGGATTGTGCTTATGTTTAAATACCAGTAAAAACAAAATCGCAATCACCAATGCATAACCTGCAAATGCCATCCAGATGCCGTACCAGTCTTTACTGTTATCTGCATAGGTAAAATATTTTTGAATCAAAAGGCCGCTTACCGAGCTTCCAATCACTGCACCAAACCCGTTGGTCATCATCATAAAAACTCCCTGCGCACTGGCTCTGATTGCAGGATCACTTTGCGTTTCCACAAACAGCGAACCGGAGATGTTGAAAAAATCAAATGCCATTCCGTAAACTATACATGAGAGAATGATCATCCAAAGCCCATCGGCGGGATTGCCATAAGCGAATAACCCAAAACGTAATACCCATGCCACCATGCTAAAAAACATCACATACTTTATTCCAAATTTTCTAAGGAAAAATGGGATTGCTAAAATAAAAAGCGTTTCTGAAATTTGAGAAATTGACATGATGATGGCCGGATACTTCACGGCAGTTAAATTTTTGTATTGATCAATTTTAGCAAAATCGTGCAAGAACGTATCGCCATAGGCATTTGTCAATTGTAAAGCAGCGCCGAGTAACATGGCGAAAATAAAGAACAACGCCATTTTGCGGTCCTTAAAAAGCGAGAACGAAGTAAGCCCCAATGCATCAACAAGCGATTTATCATTTTTGCGACTGAGTAACGGAGGGCATTTTGGTAAACTGAAGGCATACAATCCCAAAAATATTGAGGCAGCAGACGCAACATAAAACTGGTTGGCCGATGTTTCAAAATGCAATAGGCTAACTACCCACAAAGCTGCAATAAAACCGATAGTGCCCCATACTCTTATGGGCGGATAATCTTTTACTACATCTGCGCCTTTGGTTTTTAATGCGGTATATGCAACTGTAATAGACAATGCCAGTGTAGGCATATAAAACATCATATTCAATAACATAATCCAAAACATAGTTACAGGATCGTTTACCATAGGCACTGTGAATAAAACAAGGGCACCACAAATATGACAAAGCCCGTACAGTTTCTCGGCGTTTACAAATTTATCGGCAATAATGCCCATTATGGCGGGCATAAAGAGAGATGCGATTCCCATGGTTGAGAATATAACCCCAAACTCGGCACCTGACCATTGTTTGTTTTGAAACCAATAAGCTCCAATCGTTATAAGCCATGATCCCCAGATAAAAAATTGAAAAAAGTTCATTACAATCAGTCGAAGCTTGATAGTCATATAATATTTAATTAGGTGTAATGCAGGTTTTGCTGGTATAGCTTTTTGTACTGGAAGATATACATTAAATGCGTAAAGCTAATGTATGATGGGGCAGTTTTTATTTAATTATGGTTTCACATTTTACTTAATTGAATTGATTAAAGTAGGAAGTTCAAAAAAAAATTAAATATTCATACGCCGCATCACTATTTTGCGTTACAATAATGCTTTAGCAACAAGGTTTTAAATATGATTTATATTTGCGCATCCAAAACACCCCCATTTTGAAAAAAACTATTTTGCTTTTACTTGCTATTGTAGGTTGGCAGGCAATCTTACTGGCGCAAAAAAAGCAAAAACATTTAAGCACTGTTACCAGGTGCTATTCCATGGAGAGGGTTAAACTATATTTGAAATACCAACCTGAAGCAGGAACTGCTTCATCTACATTTCTCCCTAAAACAAAGCCGAATATAACTAATGTTGCGAATGCCCGGCCGCTCAACACAGCAGAGATCATTAATATTCCAGTCGTGTTTGATATAGTGTTTGATAAAACAAAATTAAATAAAAA
>JBGSIG010000264.1:0-12720 GCA_041742655.1 Ferruginibacter sp.
TTTTTCGCCGGAATATACACCCGTTAAAATTGAAATAAGCGTTATGCCAATTTGAGCGGTGGGTAAAAACTTCTCAGGGTTAGATGATAATTCTAAAGCAACTTTTGCTTTTGCGTCACCTTTATTACTCAGGCTCTCTAACCTTCCTTTTCGGGCACTAACCAATGCAATTTCACTTATTACAAATAAACCATTCAATATAATAAGTGCCAATAATATTAATATTTCTGCCATACTTTTTAATCATCACCGCCATTTATTTAACGGTAGACTCAGCAAATATCTATATTCTATATTTAATGAGGGTTTGTAAGCCTTAGAATGTCCCTAAAAAGTATAAAAACATACATTAAATTAAAAATCATTTCCTTCAATTGAAGAATTTTTTAAATGACTGCTACCAATTATCTTTACAACTTATGCAAAAAAAAGCAATTGGCATTATTGGGGCTGGTCCATCTGGCTTAACAGCAGCCTATTTATTAGCTAAAGCCAATCAACAGGTAACCATATTCGAATCGGATCCAAAATATGTTGGTGGCATATCACGTACAGAAAGCTATAAAGGTTATTTGTTTGATATTGGGGGGCATCGTTTTTTTTCAAAAAGCAAAGAAGTGGAAGATTTTTGGACAGAAATATTGAGCAATGATATGCTTGACAGGCCTAGAAGTTCAAGAATATATTACAACAGAAATTTTTTTTCCTATCCTTTGATAGCCACAGAGGCATTAACCAAACTGGGGATAATCGAGTCTGTTTTATGTGTGTTGAGTTATATAAAAGCAAAGATTTTTCCCGTAAAAAATCCGTTGAATTTTGAAGATTGGGTAGTCAACCAGTTTGGGCAAAGACTTTTCCGTATATTTTTTAAGACCTACACAGAAAAAGTATGGGGTATTTCGTGTAAAGAAATATCATCCGATTGGGCTGCGCAACGTATCAAAGGCTTATCGTTAAGCAGTGCCATTAAAAACGCATTATTTAAACCTAAGCAAACAGGGGATAAGGATAAGCTTATCAAGACGCTGATTGATACATTTCGCTACCCTAAATATGGCCCGGGAATGATGTGGGAGGTATGCGCCGAAAAATGTAAACAAATGGGTGTTGAATTACTAATGAATGAATGTGTGATTGGCATTACTGTATCTGACAAGGAGTGGTCAGTAGAAACAAATAGTGGAAAAAAAATCGGCGGATTTGATTTCATTTTATCATCTACAGCAATGGCACAGTTAATTCCGTTTATTTCGCCAGCTTTGCCGGTACCTGCATTGGAAGCGGCAAAACAATTAAAGTATAGAGATTTTATTACCGTTGTTCTGATACTGAAGGATAAAAATAAATTTTTGGATAACTGGATATATATTCATGACCCGTCTGTAAAAGTAGGCAGGGTACAAAACTTTAAGTCGTGGAGCCCTTATATGGTGCCGGATGCATCAATGGCTTGTTACGGATTAGAGTATTTCTGTTTTGAAGGTGATGGTATGTGGATGAGTAGTGATGAGATCCTTATTGAGTTAGGGAAAAAGGAAATTGAACAAATAGGTTTGGCAAATGCAGTTGACATCACTGATGGCTATGTGGTAAGGCAAAAGAAAGCTTATCCTGTGTATGATCATTTTTATTCAGCACATGTTGAAACGATCAAAACAGCACTTGAGAAGTATAAGGGCCTATACCTGATGGGCAGGAATGGAATGCATAAATACAATAACCAGGATCACAGTATGATGACTGCAATGCTGGCAGCAAAGAATATTATTGCCGGAGAAGAATTGTATGACCTTTGGAATGTTAACCAGGATGCAGAATATCATGAAGCAGGCGACAGACCTATGCATGATGGCGGAAGAATGGTACCCGAAAAAATAGAAAAATGATTTTATAAACATTATAGATGTTTAGAATTTCATTTAACTCTGGTGCAATTATGAAGACTTGAGATTAATTGAAAAAAAATAAGTACTGTGCAAATAATTCCCTGCAAAGACAATCAAAATTGTAAAGGAATAACTTTTAAAGTTTGGAAGAAAATAAACCAACAGCCGTTGAAAGGCTGAATATTGAAGAACAACATTAAAAGCTTATCTCAACTTATAGGTAGCTGCTTTGTTGCTTAGTAAAATTTTAATTATATGAAGTCTTTTATAATAAGTTCCCTTGCGATATTGGCTTGTATATGTTTTTACATATTAAATGGTGATAAAAAAAAATTCGGAAAAATTGTTTGGATTTTATATACCTCGATTTTTATTGTCGCCTTTTATCTTTTACTATCGGTGTATATAAAAGCTATTACTATTCCAAGGGTTTGGGACTTTACTTTTTTTTATCTTTCTGGCAAAGTGGCGGCAAGTGGTTATGATTTTTATCTCCCCGAAAATTTTCAATTTGTTTTTAATTCGCTTACTCTTCCTAAATTGGATTATGGAGGATTTATTGCAACGGTTGTCAATGTAGGATATCCCTATCCCCCTCCTACAATATTATACATTGTACTTTTAGGATTTTTATCGTTTTCCCACGCTTTAATAGTGTGGGCGATATTTATCTCTATTTTTTTATTCGGCAGCATTTATTTAGTGCACAATTTATTTTTTAGGCATTTTAAATTAAATGGGTTATTGCTGGTGATAATTTTATTTTTCCTTTTCTTACCGGTAAGGAACACTATTATTTTTTTACAAACAAATTTTATTCTGCTATTCTTACTACTATTAATGAAAAAATATTCTGATAAAAAATTTGCAGGTATTTTTTTAGCAATTGCAATATTTACTAAACCTTATATGCTAGTTTTTATTGCATTTTTTATTTTTGGAAAAAAATGGAATACTATTCTGTATTTTATTTTTAGCTGCCTGGTTTTAGTTGGTTTGACTGTTGCTTTGTTTGGTACTTCCCCATTTATAAGCTACTTGTTTAATAATCCTGTTACACGAATGCCTTCATGGCTTTTTTCTGAAGAGATGAATCAATCATTACACGCTGTTTTGCTTCGTGCTAATTTAATTACCCTCCATAGTTCCTCTATGACCTATATAACAATTGCAATACTTTTTGCATCCATGCTATACCTGTTCTATTTAGTAAAAAGAAAACTTTACGATTATATATGGTGTTTTTTGTTATTGATTGGATTAATACTTTATCCCGGCATGCTAAGTTATTATGGGGTAGTATTGTTATTTATTATATTTCAATTTTTTGATGAAAAGAAGCAACTTGGTATTAACATGTATCTAAACACCGCAATAATCGGAATGTCATATTATTTAAGTACAGTTTCTGTTTTTGCTTGTATTTGCTTTCTTCTGGGTGTTGTTATTTTAAAATCTTTAAATATCCGGGGCTCAAATAGTGCCTTTTGGAAGCCACGCAAAGACTTAATCTCAGCCTACTAAGAAAAATAATGGCTGAATAAAATTATCGTGCTAACTCTAGCAGCTTTTAAAGTCGGTCGTTTAAATTCTCCAAATTGAAATGCACCACATATGATTTTTACTCCGGCATTAATTTACTTTAACTATATGAAAAGTGTTCAATTCCGCATCTCTTGTTGAAGGCCTTAAAAATTTCAAACTTAGTTTGGTCACATGGTAACCTTTTCCGGTAAATACAATTGTTGACGGCTTTTTTTTAACTAGCTCCACATAATCGTTTTGTGTAGTAATTACATAATTGCCAGAAGAGAGCTGATTTGAGTCTGTGATTTTTTTAAAAAAATAGTCGCCATAAAAATAAAGTGAGTGTGTGTCATCTACTACATCACCAAAGATAAATACATCCTGTTTGGGTAATTTACTGTCGTTAATAAACCTGGCTGCGGTATAGCTGGCTTGGTATTGCAGCAAAGCTGGATACAAGGCTGTGTTTAAAAAAATATTTATTCCTATTGTGATAAACGCTGTAGTGGTTAAAAGCTTAGGCAATGATAAATTCTTAGCGAATAGCAATACTATAAAAAAGGCAAAACAACCTCCTGCAATAACGCAGACATATAGTGGTATGTTTTTAAAAGGAATAAATAATAGAACTAGTAATGCCATCCAAAGCAACAAAAAAACAATTACGTGTACAACAAGCAATGGCTTTTGCAAGGTTTTCAGTTTATTTGTAAACAACAAACCATGTAAAAAATTTGCTGTAATAATTGCGGCAAAAGGAAATGCAACAAATATATAATGAGGCAACTGAACCTGGCTGCTGCCTAATGCACAATAGGTGACAATAAACCCTCCAAGTGAAATTGCTTCTTCCTTGCCTGACAATAAAAATTTAGCCTGCACCAGGTTTTTAAAAGCACTAGCTATACCCATTATTAAAAATAATATCCAGGGTAAAAAACTCCAAAGCATATTTTGAAGCAAAAAGAAAATAGAAGCATTTTCTTTCACATTATTTGCACCGGCAATACGCCCAAAGCTTTGCGTAAAGTAATAAAAAGCCAGGCCTGAATTGACTGTTGCGCCCTTTATTATTTTGCCAGGATGCATATCGTATTGCTGGTACAGGCCAATACTCATTGGTATCAACAACAACGCAATAATCAGCAACAGTGGTATGTACTGCCATTTTACCAAAGCTTTCCAGTTTCTTTTCAGTGTAAAATGAGGCACAAATGCAAACACCGGAATCATCAGTGCCAGCGGTCCTTTCGTCATCATTCCACCCGCAATTGCTATTGCGGCAATTACTAAATTTTTCCATTTATTATATTGATACCATTCTGCCAATTGCCAGATACTGCAGGCTACCCAACCCATCAGCATTGTATCCGTTCTTACATCATGATTAATAAGGAACATAGCCTGGCAGGATGCAAGGATCAATGCACTTAACAATGCAATTTCTTTTTTATAGAATAGTAACGCTAACCTGTAGGTGCTGTAAATTGCCAGTACTGAAAATAAAAATGACGGAAGGCGATAAGCCCAGTCGTGTATGCCAAATAAATACAGCGAACAACTACTAATCCAGAAAAGCATTGGTGGTTTATCCAGGTAATCATATCCCAAATCATGCAACTGCAGATAGTGCCCATTCAACAACATCTCCCTGCTAATAGATGCATACTGGGCAGCATCAATATCCATTAAAGGAACACAAAAAACTCCCAACAAACAGGTAAGCAGCGAAAGTGCTATAAGTTTTTTCAGTACCTTTTTGTTCATGCAGTTATGCCAGGGTTATCTTTTTGGAAAAATAATGACAGCTCAAATTTTTTATTGAAATAATATGATGTAAAATACCCGATGCCACTTCCCAAAAGCGCACCGCAGATTATGTCAATTGGGTAGTGAACACCTATATATACCTGGCCGTAACTAATTGTGGCCGCCCAGAAAAAAAACAGGTAACTCCATTTTTTAAAATAAGGCCTTAGTGTGCGGTAAACAAAAAAAGCAACGCCAAAGTGATTGGTGGCATGGGATGAAGTGAAGCTTTTACTATCGGAGCAATAGCCTAAAAGTAACCGGATGTTATCAACCAAAAGCGCATCATGACAAGGCCTTGGGCGGTTAACCAATGGTTTCAACAAATGACTGCTGATTTGATCTGTAAGCGCTACTGTAATCAGCAACCCAATAATCCAGGGCCAAGCCTTGTTACCAAAATTTATCAAAACAAACGCTAATAAAAAAATATATAAAGGAACCCAGGTTATTGCTTCTCTCCATAACGGAAAAACATTGTCAAGAAAAGTATTCGTCCAATCGTGATTGATTTTCGTAAACAACCATCTGTCCCAGTTTAGTAAGTTGGTGAACATAAGCACTTATACAATGGTTAATTTTAATGATTGACATTGCATTGTAAAATTAAGTGTTTATCATTTATTTGTTAAATGCAGATAATTGTTAATGTTAAAAATCTATCTTATCCAACTATACTCATTAATTTTGCAATTCCAATCATCAGAAAAACCGTTACAATTATGCTCATCCGTTGGAAATTTCCGAAAACTATACAATGGATAATAAAGTTATTTATTATTTATTTGTGCATTTTTACGGGCTTCCGTTTTTTAACACTGTTTTTCTTTTTGCCTGCTACAACAAAAGTCGGCGAATTGTTTCCGTCTTTTTTGCTCGGGCTTCAATACGATTTAAGATGGATAGCCATCGTTTTACTCCCTATTGCTTTTATTTCACTGTTCCGCGGATTTTCTCCTTTTTATTCTGAGCGAAGTAAAAGAGGCTGGGCCATTTACCTGGCCATAGTAACATTGTTGCTGCTTTTTTTCTTTGGAGCCGATTTTGGCCACTTTGCTTACATCAGTACAAGGCTTAATGCAAGTGCACTGAATTTTGCAGAAGACGCAAAAATTTCTTTTGAAATGTTATGGCAGTCGTACCCCATAGTTTGGATTACTATTGCGTTGGTGGGAGCTGTGATAATGATGGCGTGGATGTTTACTAAAACCCACGTAAGTGTAGAGGAGCGAAATATCAACGTACATAAATTTAGCTACAACAGGCGCTGGCATGTGGCTACCATTTTATTACTAGGTTGGTTTTTATCCGGTTTTTTAAGTGTCAGGCCTTTGCGCTGGTCGGATGCGTTTGCCTTAAATGATAATTTTAAAAGTTACCTGGCACTAAATCCCTTGCAAAACTTTTTTACTACACTTCAATTTCGCAAGCCGGTAGCAGATGCAGGCAAGGCGAAAAAATTGTACCCTGTAATCAGCGATTTTTTACAATTGCATAAAACAAGTGCGCATGCAAATGGGTATGAAAGAAATATTAATCCCAATAGCAAAGCGTTGGAGAGTCAGCCAAATGTAGTGTTGATTATTTGCGAAAGTTTCAGTATGTACAAAAGCAGCATGAGCGGCAACCCGCTAAACAGTACGCCTTACTTTAACGAACTAACAGAAAAAGGAATCTTTTTCGATCGCTGCTTTTCGCCCACTTTTGGCACGGCAAGAGGTGTATTTGCAACGCTTACAGGCATACCCGATGTTCAGTTATCAAAATTCAGCAGTCGTAATGCGCAGTCATTAAACCAGTACAGCATCATTAACAACTTTGAAGGGTATGACAAATTTTATTTTTTAGGCGGCAATAGTGACTTCAATAATTTTCGTGGCCTTGTAAGCAATATCAATAATGTTGAAATTTATGATGAAGGAAAATTTACTTCACCCAAATTAAATGTTTGGGGCATTAGTGATAAAAATTTGTTTTTAGAGGCGGATAAAATAATGAAGCAACAAAAAAAGCCATTTTTCACCATCATCCAAACCTCCGATAATCACAGGCCTTTTTCTATACCGGCAGAAGATACCGATTTTGTCGCCCGCACAATAGATGAGGAAGAGTTAAAAAAATTTGGCTTTGAATCGCAGAATGAATTCAATGCATTTTGCTATACCGATTATTGCTATAAGAAGTTTATAGAAACAGCCCAGCAATCCCCTTATTTCAATAATACCATTTTTGTTTTTGTAGGAGATCATGGAGTAGAAGGTGATGCCACGGCAGTGTATCCGAAAGCATGGACAGAGCAACGTTTAAATGACGAACACATCCCACTACTGTTTTATGCGCCTGCTTTGCTGTTGCCAAAAAAAATAGGTGCTACTGCTTCTCAGATAGACTTGCTGCCAACTTTAGCAGGTATGATTCATCAGCCCTACTCCAATAGAACCCTCGGCAGAGATCTGTTGCATTCGGCCGGAAAAGAAAACGCAGCGTTTATTATTCATCATGATGAAGGAAAAATTGGTATTGTGAATGATGATTTTTTTTATACCAAAAATTTATGGATCAATAAAGAAGAGTTAGTGCCGGTACGAATTGATGCGCCGACTCTTACAACACTGCAAACAGATTCTGTAAAGCGGCATTTATCACAATTGACATCAGCGATTTTTGAAACTTCCCGGTGGATGTTGGTCAATAACCATCAATAAATAAAACAGGAAACAATTTTAGTTGTCCCCTGTTTGCAAAATTTTATTTTCGATATAAAGAAATGTTTATTTCTTCATTGCCTCTGCCATCGTTTTACCGATATCGGCAGGGCTGGCTACTACTATAATACCGCAAGAAGCCATGATTTTCATTTTTGCTGAAGCTGTATCATCCTCGCCGCCCACAATGGCACCTGCATGGCCCATCCTACGGCCCGGAGGCGCTGTTTGCCCGGCAATGAATCCAACTACAGTTTTTTTATTACCCGTCGATTTAATATAGTTAGCTGCCTCAGCCTCCATGCCGCCGCCAATTTCACCAATCATGACAATGGCATCTGTTTCGGGGTCGTTCATAAATAATTCTACTGCTTCTTTAGTAGTAGTACCAATGATGGGGTCGCCGCCAATCCCAATAGCAGTTGAAATGCCGAGACCGGCTTTTGCTACCTGGTCAGCAGCTTCGTAGGTAAGCGTGCCACTTTTTGAAACGATGCCTATTCTTCCTTTCTTGAAAATAAAACCAGGCATAATACCCACCTTGCATTCATCTGCCGTAATTACACCGGGGCAATTCGGCCCTATCAACCTTGCGTTTGTACCGGTTAAATAGTTTTTAACTTTAACCATATCCTGCACGGGGATGCCCTCTGTAATACATACAATCAATTTAATGCCGGCATCAGCCGACTCCATAATGGCATCGGCAGCAAAAGCAGGGGGCACAAAAATAATGCTGACATCTGCGCCAGTTGTTTTTACCGCATCTACTACTGTATTAAATACCGGCTTTTCTAAATGTGTGCTACCGCCCTTACCAGGTGTTACTCCACCCACAAGGTTGGTGCCATATTCAATCATTTGAGTAGCATGAAAAGTACCTTCTGTACCGGTAAACCCCTGTACAATAATTTTGGAATTTTTATTTACTAAAACTGACATGGTATCAACTAAGTATTAGAAATGAAGAATTAAAATTTTTCGCAAAGATAGGGTAGAACAGGTATTGAAACCAGTTGCTCTGATATTTTGATAAATGGTCATTATTTTATTTCTTCGCCACCGTTCAGCATTTCGTCCATATCCCTGTCATCTGCAATAATTCCTTTTGCTTCCAGCATGCGCATATCTTTCGCATCCTGCAAAAATTTAGAGGCGAAAATAAATTCATTTAGTTTGTCGTTTTTAGAAAAAATAATCTGCTCGTTATTGCCTGTCCATTCTTTTTGGCCTTCGTACATGTACAAAATATTTTCTCCAATTTCCATTACACTGTTCATATCGTGTGTGTTGATAACAGTGGTCATATTAAATTCCTTGGTAATCTCGTGTATTAGTTTATCAATTACCATGGAGGTTTGTGGATCAAGCCCCGAGTTGGGTTCATCGCAAAACAAATATTTCGGATTTAAAACAATTGCCCTGGCAATGCCCACTCTTTTTTTCATGCCACCACTTATTTCTGCAGGAAATTTTTTGTTGGCATCTTCCAGGTTTACCCTGGCCAACACTTCGTTAACACGTTGCTGCTTTTTTGTAGCATTCATTTTACCAAACATATCCAATGGAAACATTACATTTTGTTCCACGGTCATACTGTCGAATAAGGCAGAACCCTGGAAAAGCATGCCTATTTGCTGGCGCAGTTCTTTTCTGTCTTCCCTGTTCATATCAGTAAAGTTTACGCCATCGTAAATAATTTCGCCGCTGTCTGGTTCAAACAAACCTACCAGGCATTTTTGCAACACTGTTTTTCCACTGCCGCTTGTACCGATAATTAGATTGCATTTACCTGTTTCCATGGTGTGACTAATACCTTTTAGCACCACTTTTTCACCGAAACTTTTTCGAATATCTTTAAATTCAATCATACAAGTTGTAAGTTATAAATCTAAGTTTTAAGTGTTGCGAAGTTCCTTTAGTGTGTTAACAATAGCTGCGTCAAAACATAATCTGCAAATAGCAGCATCACACAACTGACTACTACACTTTTTGTGCTGCTTCGGCCAATTTCTAATGCACCACCTTTTACGTAATATCCATAATAAGAAGGTATGCTGCTAATGATAAAGGCAAAAGTATAAGATTTGATAAGTGCAAAAACAACATTGTATGGAATAAAATCCAGCATTAAACCCCTGTCAAACGTATCGCCTGATAATATTCCGGAAGCAACGCCGGCAAGCCGCCCCCCCCAAATACCCAACACCATCGCAATAACTACCAGAAGTGGAATAGTAAGGAGTGCTGCTATAATTTTAGGCATTATCAAATAGGCTTTGGTATTGATACCCATAATTTCCAAGGCGTCTATTTGTTCGCTTACCCTCATGTTTCCCAGCTCGCTGGCGATTTTGCTGCCAACGACACCCGCTAACACAATACAAACAAGGGTCGGAGCGAACTCCAGTATAACCGTATCTCTTACAATGGTTGCAATGGTTTCTGCCGGTATTATCGGGCTTACTAACTGGTAAGCTGTTTGCACTGTACTAACAGCACCTATAAACACAGATATAATCGATACTATGCCAAGCGAACCAATGCCAATATCGTTGCATTGATGCATAAATTCTTTCCAGTACATCTTAAAATTCTCAGGCTTTGTAAACATGCCCTTAATCATTAAAATGTAGCGTCCGAAATGAGTGAAAAAATCCATTATTTATTGCAGGTTTATAGTTATTTGTATGTCATCCTCAATGGCGAAGATAAATTTGATTTTGATATTTTCTCATGCTAATAAATTTTCAAAGGCCAACAAATCAAACCACAAACTATAACAGCAAATCACGTGTGAGTTAAACCAATAAGAAGGTCACTAGTTTTAAGTAGTTTTTTTAAATAATTTCCACCATTTGCTTTTATCAATTTCTTCCTGTGCGTTTTTATCACATTTCATTTGAGCATCTACCACTGCTATCAATACTACATTAAAAATAGAACGGATGGAACTTCCTAACTGCAATACATGAACGGGTTTTTTTAGTCCCAAAAGAATGGGACCGATCGCGTCGGCACCGCCTACTTCCTGCAGCAAATTATAGGCTATATTGCCTGCGGCAAGATTAGGGAAAATCAATGTATTCACTTCACCATCCAATAATTCAGTAAAAGGATAATTGTCTTTTAGAATTTCTTTATTAAACGCCAAAATGCCCTGCACATCACCATCACATATTAACGAAGGCTGCTTCAATTTTACCAATTCCCGTGCGGTACGCACCAGGTTAGCTTCCGGCGAATCGCTGCTGCCAAAGTTGGAATAAGAGAGCATTGCAATACGCGGTTCTATATTAAATTGTTTTACCATTTTGGCTGTAAGCAACGCAATGTCTGCAAGTTCTTCGGCGGTGGGGTTAAAATTGATGGTGGTATCTGCCAAAAACAACGGTCCACGCTTAGTAAGCATAATGTACATACCTGCAATTTTCTTAACACCCTCTTCGGTGCCAAAAACCTGCAGGGCAGGCCTGATGGTATCAGGATAATTTCTTGTTAAACCACTGATCATACAATCTGCTTCGCCGCATTCTATCATCATACAGCCAAAATAATTTCTGTCCCGCATCAATTTATAGGCGTCGTGTTTGTTTACTCCTTTGCGCTGGCGGCTTGCATAAAACAAATCACCAAATTGCTTTCTTAACTCTTCATATTCTTCCGCTTTGGGATCTATGATGGGCATATCTTCCAGGTCGATGCTATTTTGCGCAGCTAATTTTTTTATTCTTTTCACATCACCTAATAAAACCGGGTAGCCTACACCTTCTTCCACTACCAGTTGTGCTACTTTTAAAATTTTAATATTTTCCGCATCAGCAAACACCACCCGCTTTGGAGCCTGCCTTGCTTTACCGCCAATTACCCGGCTCAACTGATTATCTAAACCCAGGCGTTTATTCAGTTCAAGTTTGTATGCATCCCAATCTGATATAGGGTATTTAGCCACACCGCTATCCATGGCGGCTTTTGCCACCGCTGGCGCTATGGTGGAAAGTAAACGGGGGTCTAATGCTTTTGGAATAATATAATCTGGGCCAAAAGAAATTGTTTTTTGATTGTAAGCAAGGTTAACCATGTCAGGTACCGGTTCTCTTGTTAAAGCTGCCAAAGCCTTTACTGCTGCCAGTTTCATAGATTCGTTAATGCCTGTTGCCCTCACATCCAGCGCCCCTCTAAAAATGTACGGGAATCCCAATACATTATTAACCTGGTTAGGAAAATCGCTTCGGCCCGTGGCCATTATTAAATCCTTGCGTGATTTAACCGCCAGTTCGTAACCTATTTCCGGGTCGGGATTTGCCAATGCAAATACTATTGGATTTTTAGCCATACTTTTCACCATCTCGGCTGTAACCACGTTACCAACACTTAGGCCAACGAATACATCTGCACCTTTTAGTGCTTTCACCAAATCGTAATCTTTATACTTATCATCCACACAAAAATCTTTTTTCAAGTCTTCTACATCTTCCCGGCCTTTATATAAAATCCCTTTTCTGTCAAATACCATAAAGTTGCTGTGCTTTGCACCCAGCGATTCATACAATTTCATGCAGGCCATGGCAGCAGCTCCTGCACCATTTACTACAATTCGCACATCGCCGATTTTCTTTTTTTGTAATTCCAGTGCATTCAATAAACCTGCTGCGGATATAATGGCAGTGCCGTGCTGGTCATCGTGCATTACCGGAATTTGCAATTGCTTTTTTAATTCCTGCTCTATATAAAAACATTCAGGAGCTTTAATATCCTCCAGGTTTATTCCTCCAAAAGTTGGAGCAAGA
>JBGSIG010000265.1:0-2211 GCA_041742655.1 Ferruginibacter sp.
CCGGTGTCTGGCTTAATGCATTTTTTTGAAAATTTATTTGCCGAAAAGAAATAATACCATTGTTAGTGTTTTGACTTTTTATTTGAAAACACTATTTGGGATTTACACTATATATAGCTGCCACTCATTTTTTTTCCTAAGAAAACTAAATGAATGGCAGATTTTTTACACCCGTAATACCTCTCTTTTTTTACAGTCATATTATGACAACATCGGCCAACTTACCATATTTATAGAAGATTAAGCAAAAGCCTGCCTGTTGATTTTTCTTACTGCCTCAACCCGTTATTTGTTACAATTTTATTACTCTCCTGGTAAATATTTTGCTGATGTATTTTTAGCAGCACAGTATGTTCTTTTTTATCATCATTCAAGTTAATAATATTTCCGGGTTGTTCTTCATCATCAACGTATACAAATGTTTTTTCT
This sequence comes from Ferruginibacter sp., assembly GCA_041742655.1. Lineage (GTDB taxonomy): Bacteria > Bacteroidota > Bacteroidia > Chitinophagales > Chitinophagaceae > Ferruginibacter. Next base: position 430 of record JBGSIG010000265.1, read on the forward strand.
GCTCCATAATTCGTCTCTACGCGGATAGTATATACTGAATCAATATACCTGTAATGAATAGTAAAAGATGTCCACTCTGCAGGAATACAGGGTTGAAAGGAGAGTATGTTGCCTTCTCTTTTCAAGCCCAGGAAACTCTCTGTAATAAGCTGGTACATCCATCCTGCCGACCCGGTATACCATGTCCATCCACCCCTGCCCTGGTGAGGAGTTACACTATATACATCGGCAGCCATCACATAAGGTTCGGTTTTGTAAATATTAATTGTGGCTGCTGAGTTGCCGTGATTTATCGGGTTTATCAATTGCAATAATTCCCAGGTTAGTTTTGTATCGCCGGCTTTTGCAAAAGCCATTACTGTCCAAATTGCAGCATGGGTATATTGACCGCCATTTTCCCGCACACCGGGTACATAGCCTTTAATATAACCGGGATCAAGCTCAGTAGTGTTAAAGGGCGGGTTTAAAAGCTGGATAAGTTTATCCTGGCGGTTAACCAAATTCTCATTGATTGAAGCAAGCGCTGATTTAACGCGTTCAGCGTCGCCGCCCCCTGAAATAGCCGACCAGCTTTGTGTGATGGAATCAATTTTGCATTCATCATTTTGTTTACTACCCAGTGGTGTGCCATCATCAAAAAAAGCTCTTAAATACCAGTCGCCATCCCAGGCATTTGCGGCAATATGCTGCCTCAATTTGTCAGCGTTTTCATCACACTGCCTCGCAAAGTTTTCATCCCTTACGGCTGCAATTTTTTTAAAATCTTTAAGAACAGCAAATAAAAAGAAGCCAAGCCATACACTTTCACCCCGGCCTTCTATACCAACCAAATTCATTCCGTCATTCCAATCGCCGGAGCCAATTAGAGGCAGGCCATGCTCACCCATGCGCAAACCATGCACCACAGCTCTTTTACAATGTTCGTAAAGGCTGGCCTTTGCATCGGCAATCACCGGCAAGTCGTAGTAAGACTCTTCATTGGCATTTAGCGGCCTGCCTTCAAGAAATGAAATTTGCTCGTCAAGTATGGCAGTATCACCGGTTGTAATGCAATAACGTAACACAGTATAAGGAAGCCACAAAAAATCATCAGAACATTTGGTACGCACTCCCCTGCCCATCGGCGGGTGCCACCAATGTTGCGCATCCCCTTCCTTAAACTGTCTTGATGCTGCCAATAAAATTTGTTTGCGTGCCAACCATGGCTCCGCATTCAGCACTGCTAAAACATCCTGCAACTGGTCTCTAAAACCAAACGCTCCGCCCGATTGATAAAAGCCACTGCGGCCCCAAAGCCTGCATGAAATTACCTGGTACTGCAACCATCCGTTTGCCATTATATTTAAGGCATTATCAGGCGTTTCAATCCGCACCTGCGTAAGTACCCGTTTCCAATATTCGTACACGCCGTACATTGATTTTACTGCGCTTTCAGCCACATTAAACCGGTTCACTATTTTTTCGGCATCCTGCATATCCATTCCTGCACCTATTCTAAAAATAATTTCCCTCTTCATTCCGTCATCAAGGTCAAACACTGTTTGCAATACGGCGCAGGGGTCAAGCGCCGCACCCAGTTTACCCGAGAGACCGCTGTATTTCATGGCCGCCGGGTTTTGAATTGTGCCGTTGCGTCCGATGAACTCAGTCCTGTCCCCAGTAAAAAAATCAGCACTGTCAGTGTCAAAAAAAGTAACCTGGTTACCGAATTCGGCACTGTAGGCGTTTTTAGCAAAAATTGCATTGCTGTCAGGTACTTTTTCCGTGACGATGTGCATCAAT
>JBGSIG010000266.1:0-3736 GCA_041742655.1 Ferruginibacter sp.
GTAGGTGTACCCTTTTTCTTCCCTGATATAACTCATTAGCCTGCTGCCAAAGAAACCACCGAAAACTGTATTGAGGACCATCATTTTCATAAAATCAGGGTGAAGCCTGTTAGGAAATGGCCTCGCAATCCTGATAGCACCCTGTATTCCCGATGGGTCATTTGAAATACGATATTTTTTTGTAATTGACGGTATAGCATTATTTTTTACATGTTGCTTACCTGGCTTTATTGCAAGTGTACCGAACTGTTGATTTAATAGTTGATTTAAATTACCGGGTAATTTACCGGCCACAAATATTACGCAATGGCCATTTAAATAGTATTGCCGAAAATGATCTTTTAACTGCTCTGTTGTAAGTGCATCAAAGTCTGTGGCAACGATGTATTTACCATACGGATGTTGCTCACCAAAAAGGTAAGCATCAATTAACCGGTTTGCAACAAAATCGCATTTCTGCAAACTAACTGAAAGCTTTTGTTTACTGTTCTGTTTATAAATGGCCAATTCCCCTTCCGGGAAAACAGAGTCACTAATCATTTCCTTAATTACAGGCAGCAATTCTGCCAAATGTTTCGTTAAGGTATGCAATGACAGCGATGCAGTTTCGTTGTGACAGCTTCGGTTGCAATACGAACCATAATATTCAAAATGTTCATTTATTTCGAACGCCGTTTTCGATGATGTTCCATTCCTTAACATGTAATTGGTAGCTGCCGCAACCGCCTTCGTTTTTTCGAAACAATTTCCGGCATAAAATACCATCTCAATTTGCAGTACATCCTCTGCTCCTGCATCAATGGCATATACCTCTACACCGTTATCCAATACAAATTTTTCGTATGGTTTTAAATGGAGGTTAAATTCTACCGCATCTTTTATATGAGGTGCTTTTTTTCTGTTTAACATTCTAATTTATTCTCCTTTTCGTATTTCCTAAACAAGTTTTTCGCTCCCTTAGTTGTTGGCATAATAATATAACGTACTGCAATTATCAGCATTAAAAATTACCCTGCTTTCTTTCAGTAATTCATCTGTTGTTACAGCCCTGTATTTTGCCAGTTCGGTATTAATTAAGTTGGCATTTCCAAGCAGTTCATACATGGCAATATTGGTGGTTCTGTTTATAATACTCATATCTTCAAACGCCAACATGCTTTCTGTTTTGTTTTTTACTTTCTGCAATTCCTTTTCGGTAATACCCTCCTGTTGAAGGGTATAAATTTGTTCCATTAAGGCGGCCTCCGCCACTTTCATATGTACGCCTTTTACCAACTTGCCTTCGATGGTTAACAAACCTGCATCGGTGCTGCCTACGTGCGAGCATTCGATATTACTAAACAATTGTTGTTCTTTTACCAATGACTGAAATAACCGTGATGAAGCGCCGCCACTTAAAATTTCAGTAATAAGGTCAGTTACATAATATCTATCATCCAGGCGGGAACATATATGCCAGGATTTATATAGCGCATCTATTGGCACATTTGCCGTTACTTCCAACGATCTTGCACTTGTTTGTGGAGGCTCTGCCGGTAAATTGCGCTCGTATTTTATACCGGGCGGAATTGAGCCGAACCATTTTTCCGAAAGTGCTTTAACACTGTCGGCAGTTACGTTGCCGGCAACTACCAATACGGCATTTATGGGTGTATAATGTTTATGAAAAAAATCCTTTACATCCTGCAAAGTTGCATCTTCCACATGTTTCAGCTCTTTTCCAATTGTCATCCACCTGTAAGGATGTTTGCTGTAGGCCAACTCCCTTATTTTTTTCCAGACATCGCCGTAAGGCTTATTGATATAATGTTCTTTAAATTCTTCACAAACCACTTTACGTTGTACATCGAGGCTCTTTTTACTGAACGCCAGGTTAAGCATCCGGTCACTTTCAAGCCAAAAAGCTGTTTCGATGTTTTCTGCCGGCAACTGGCAATAATAATTAGTAAGGTCGTTGGTGGTAAAAGCATTGTTTTCGCCACCCGCTATTTGTAGTGGTTCGTCATATTGGGGAATGTTAACACTGCCACCAAACATAAGGTGTTCAAACAAATGAGCAAAGCCTGTCTTGTCGGGATGTTCATCTTTTGCGCCTACATCGTAAATAACATTTACCACCACCATCGGCGTACTTGTATCCTCATGCACCACTACCCTTAGCCCGTTTTCAAGGGTAAATTTTTCGTACTGAATCATTCGGCGAAGTTAAGCAGACTTAGCATTATTAAGTGCTTCTATAAAATACTTATGGGCTGTATTGTAAGTTGTAATAATTCTCCATTGCGGCTTATGATAATTTGAATTTTTTTTCTCTCCGACTGCAAAATATCTTTATATTTTATAATATTATTGCTAAAATTGTTGTTAACGGCAATGATAACATCGTCTCTCATTATGCCTGCTTTTTCAGCAGGCGAACCCGCCACCACATCATCCACCAAAATAAGCCCATCCACAAAATAGGCAGCCATTCCAGTATAGGCATAATCAAATTCATCAGTAAAATGGCCATTGGGCAACAAATGAATTTCTCTTTTAGGGTAATTAATAATCATGTTAAACCGCCTTAATAAATCATTGCCTAACAAGCCCCCAATATTAGGATAGGCGGTAACGTTATACTCATCATTAAACAAATGAGTTGGCACATTTCTAAATTTGTAACGGCCTATCTTTACCATTTTTACAACCGTTAGCCTCATTTGAAGTTTACCGCCCATACCCTCTGCCTGCGTTACCAGGGGTTTGCGTCGTGGCAATAAAATTCCGCTGTCTTCGGCAAACTGGTCGCTTAGTAAAAAACATAGCCCGGCTCCGGTATCAAAATAAAAATTAAAATCAATTTTTCTTTTGTCTTTCAGTTCCACATTCTGGATGGGCAGTGTTGTAAAAATAGGGTGTAGGGTTGTACCACCTTTAGGATAAGCCATTGATCCCGGACGATATACTTCAAGCATTAAACTATCAAAATTCAACTTTACAATATACCGGCTAAGAAAACTGTACCCTATAATTCCATCAATTTTTTCACCGTAAACACTTGTTAATACATCATAGTCATTTATATGAAAATTTAGATTCTGAATTGTTAACCCCGGTAAGTGCAAACGCTGTTTAAATGCGAAACTCACTTTACGGCTGTTGCCCATTCCTGTAATAACGGTATCTGACGGTCTGTTTGGTACCTTAAGCCTGGCACAGGTAGTAGAGTCAAGAGAAATACCGCCACTGCCCGTATCCAATACAAAATGAAGTGTATCGGGATAGTCGCTTAATAGGGCCTTTATTATCATAACACCTCCGCTATACTGTTCAAATGGAAACCTGGTAATCAATTGCGCTTTTTCCTCAGGATTTAGTATTTCCTGGCCACTGCATACGGTGCCGGCAATTACAAACATAATAAAGACAAGAAATTTTTTCACTCAACAGATTATTTGTCAGTTAAATTCATATTGGTACTCCGGCTCTTAATTCAGTTTACAAATGCAGTAGTATTTGGAATTATGGCAATGATGAGCAATCCAACATAAGCAAGTTATAATAATTTAAGCCGAATTTAAATATACAACCTAATGAGTGTAATTTTGTTCAAAATTCTTCAAACGGTTTTATGGATTTAAATAACTTATATAAAAGAGCGCTGGAATTTGATTTTTTAACTGTATCCGAAGGTGTATATTTATTTGAACATGCACCGCTAGCAACATTAATGTACGTGGCGAATGAGCTCAGA
>JBGSIG010000267.1:0-1600 GCA_041742655.1 Ferruginibacter sp.
CAAGACGTTTTGGTAATTGCCGAAATTGTATTTTTATCTCTGCACCTTAACGCCTAAAATATTCTTTGCTATTAATTCATGCCTTGCCGCCTCCCCGGATAAATAGCCATTTGTATTCTTTACTTTTGTAACATTATGCAAATCTTTCAAACTACCAGCAAAATAATTGTTACCTGTAGCAATCGCCTATCTCCTTTTTTGCAGCAGGAAGTTGCGGCACTTGGATTTACACCAATTCGCATTTTTAAAACGGGGATAGAGTTGAAAGGAACATTGGCGGATTGTATTAAACTAAATTTAAACATGCGTTGCGCCAGCCAGGTATTATTTTCTATCATTGATTTTACTGCGCATAATGCCGACGAGTTATATAAAGCCTTGTTGGATTTTGAATGGGAAAACGTGATACCGGCAGACGGCTATTTTTCCATTACCAGTAATGTAGATAATGAAACCATCAATAATTCTTTATATGCCAATGTAAAAGTAAAAGATGCCATTGCAGACAGGTTTAGGGAGAGAACCGGGCAGCGGCCCAACGCCGGTCCGGAATTGGATAAAACAGTAATTCATTTGTATTGGAAAGAATCGGCTGCAGAAATTTTTATTGACACATCCGGCGAAACGTTGTCTAAACACGGCTACAGGAAAATTCCCGGCAAAGCCCCAATGCTGGAATCATTAGCTGCCGCAACATTGCTGGCAACAAAATGGGATAGAAGATCGCCATTTATTAACCCAATGTGCGGTTCTTCAACCCTGGCTATTGAGGCAGCGCTGCTGGCCACCAACCGTATGCCCGGGCTGTACCGAACCAACTATGCCTTTATGCATTTGGCAGGATATAACGGAGAGATATACCGGCAACAACGCCAACGGTTAGACGAAATTATTATTTCAGATCCCAGCGTGGCAATCATTGCAACAGACATTAGTACCGATGCCATCAATATTTCAAAAATAAATGCAGGTGCCGCAGGTGTTGCCGATTTAATAGAATTTGCCGTAGGCGATTTTGAAACGACCAACATTCCGGAAAATCAAAATGGAATAATTTATTTTAATCCCGAGTATGGTGATAGGTTAGGAGAGGCCGCAGCGTTACAAATTACCTATGCACGTATCGGTGATTTTATGAAGAAAAAATGTAAAGGATATACCGGTTATATTTTCACCGGCAATTTAGAACTGGCAAAAAAAATAGGGCTTAAGCCCAGCCGTCGCATTGAATTCTACACCAGTAAAATTGATTGCAGGCTGTTTGAATATGAACTGTATGCAGGTACAAAAAGAGTTGCCCCCTCCGCCACCGAAGGAGGAACCGGAAGAGTTTGAAATTTTGAAGATTTTATTTAAGGTTTCAATATGTATGAAAAGTGCTTTGTAAAAACAAAACGCTTATGCAAATTAGCTTAAGCCAATGTTCCCCCTTCGGTGGCGGAGGGGGCTGTATTGTACGCCCACTGCACTAAAGTGGCACCCCAGGTATAGCCACCACCAAAAGCTGCCAAGACAATCTTGTCACCCTTGCGCAATTGCTTTTCCCATTCCCAAAGACATAGTGGAATTGTAGCAGCAGTGGTATTGCCATAGCGCTGTA
>JBGSIG010000268.1:0-3176 GCA_041742655.1 Ferruginibacter sp.
ATACCTTTTTTTCTGACACTTCAGTCTGCGGCGCTAGCCCAAAATCTTTTTTTGTGTAGGTGTAAATGAATACCGCTATCAGCATGACTAAAATTACCGGCTTCATAAAAGCATTGCTAACCATTGCAACAGTAGCAGACCCGGCATAGGCAGCAAATAATGCAATGCTGCACATTACGGCCAATAATTTCCAGCGAATATTTACTTTAAGTGAATATTGAAATGCAGCAATGGAAGTTCCCAACAAAGAAGGAATTTTTGTAGTGCCTAATAATGTGGCTACAGGGTATTGCGGCAGGGTTATTAATGTTGCGGGTGTTTGCACCAATCCACCACCGCCAACAATAGAATCAATAAAACCTGCAGCGAAAGCGGCAATGCAAAGAATAATTATCTCCTGGGTCATAGAATGTTGTTATGTCTTGGAACTGGTGGCTGTTGCGTGCGAAGATAGAAGAGAATAATTTATTGCTTATTATAAATTCTTTCGCCAAATAGTAAGCTGCCAATGCGAACCATATTGCTGCCTTCTTCAATAGCAATGGTATAATCCCCGCTCATGCCCATGGAGAGGATAGAAAATAAAGGATGCTTTTTGTATAAAGATTGAAGTGTATTAAACTCAGTTCTTACTAAATCTATATCGTTCGAAAAAGACGCCATACCCATCAGCCCGACAATGTGTACATTCTTGTACTGCTCGCTGTCCTTAACTATTGCAGTTAATTCGTTGCTGTCTAAACCAAATTTCGTTTCTTCCGAAGCGATATGAATTTGAAGCAGGCAGTTTATCACTCTTTTATTTTTAGCTGCCTCTTTATTAATTTCTTTCAACAGGCTGACGCTGTCTACTCCATGGATCAAATACACAAATGGAGCAATGAATTTTACTTTATTACTTTGCAGGTGGCCTATAAAATGCCAGCGGATATCGTCAGGTAATAAGGACGCTTTATCAACCAGTTCCTGTACATAGTTTTCTCCAAAATCTCTTTGCCCCAAATCGTATAAAGCCTGTATATCCTCAATGGATTTTGTTTTGCTTACAGCAACTATAGTAGCTTTGCCATTTAATTCAGTAAGTAAGGATTTATATTTTTCTGTGTTGACGCTCATAATTTATTTTAAACCTCATCCCCACCTCCCGATTTTTTCGGGACTGGCTTTCTCCTTAAGGAGAAGGAACCGGAAGTATGCAGTATTCGAATACAATTTAGTATTCTAAATAGTAAACATATTTGTAGTCTAAATAGTAAAACATAATCTCCGCTACAATCTACTACATTTCCCTTCCCTTCGGGAAGGATAGGATGGGCCCCTTTTACTTCAATATACTCCTGCTAATCACAATACGTTGTACTTCACTGGTACCCTCATAAATCTGTGTAATCTTGGCATCCCTCATCATTCTTTCTACATGGTATTCTTTTACAAAGCCGTAGCCGCCATGTATTTGAACAGCTTCTGTGGCAGCCCACATAGCAGTTTCGCTGGCAAAAACTTTTGCCATGCTGCTACTTACTGTGTAATCTAAATTTTGGTCTTTCTCCCATGCAGCTTTTAAACAAAGTAACCGGGCACATTCAATTCTTGTGGCCATATCGGCCAGTTTAAATTGTATTATTTGGTGCTGCATTATCTCTTTACCAAAAGCCTTGCGTTGCTTGCTGTAGGCCAACGACCTTTCGTAAGCACCACCCGCAATTCCCAGCGCCTGTGATGCAATGCCGATACGTCCGCCGGCAAGTGTTTTCATGGCGAATGTAAATCCAAAACCATTTTCTCCTATCCTGTTTTCTTTTGGCACTTTTACATCGGTGAATAAAATAGAATGCGTATCACTACCCCGAATGCCGAGTTTATTTTCTTTAGGCCCGACTTCTACGCCCGCCCAGTTTTTTTCCACGATAAAAGCATTAATGCCCCGACTGCCTTTGCTGGTATCGGTCTGGGCAATTACGAGGTATACACTTGCGGTATTTCCGTTGGTGATCCAGTTTTTTACACCGTTCAATAAATAGTAATCACCTTTATCTTCAGCAGTAGTTTTCTGCGAAGTGGCATCGCTTCCAGCTTCCGGCTCACTTAGTAAAAATGCACCGATATATAGTTGGCCATCTTTTTTTCCCTGTGCCAACGGCACCAGGTATTTTTGTTTCTGTTCTTCGTTGCAATATTCCTGTAGCCCATAACACACAAGGCTATTGTTTACGCTCATACAAACACTAACACTCGCATCCACTTTACTTACCTCTTCCATTGCCAGCACGTAACTGATCGTATCCATTCCACTGCCACCATATTCTGGCTTAATCATTGTACCCATAAAACCGAGGTCGGCTAATTTTTCAATCTGTTCTTTTGGAAATTTTTGTAATTCATCTCTTTCAATAACGCCGGGCAAACATTCATTTATGGCAAAATCTCTCGCCGCTTGTTGTATCATCAGGTGCTCCTCAGTAAGTTGAAACTGCATATTCAAACATTTTAAATGAAGTGTAAAAATAAGTTATCAAAACTAATGATCGTTAGTATTTATTGAAAGTAAATAAATCCTTAGTATTCCCGCTGGCTTTTGAGGCGGGCAGTTTGACTAAAAAAGAAAATGCCGGATATAATATTGCTAAACAGTTTAGTATTGTTATATTTGATGGCACAATGTATGCGATAGTAGATATAGAAACAACAGGCGGATATGCGTCCGCTTATGGCATCACTGAAATAGCAGTTTATGTCCATGATGGTAAAAGAATAGTTCAACATTTTGAAACGCTCATTAACCCCCAACAAAAAATTCCTGCTTACATAACCGCACTTACCGGTATTGATAATTTTATGGTTGCAGATGCGCCATTTTTTGAAGATGTTGCTCCAACAATATATGAGCTATTAAGTGACTCTGTTTTTATAGCACACAATGTAAACTTCGATTATTCATTTGTGAAACACCATTTAAAAGCGGCAGGCTTTGAGCTGTCTGCAAAAAAGTTATGTACCGTCAGGCTAAGCCGAAAAACTTTTCCGGGATTGCCTTCATACAGTCTTGGTAACGTTTGCCGTTCTCTTAATATACCTATTGATATCAGGCACCGTGCCGGTGGTGACGCTAAAGCCACCGTAAAATTATTTATGTAGGCAAGGCGGTCAATATCCGCAAAAGGGTAAGCAGCCATTTT
>JBGSIG010000269.1:0-2153 GCA_041742655.1 Ferruginibacter sp.
ACGTAACTTTCGAGTACGACGCCATGGGTAACAGGATAGCCAAACATATTTATGATTCGTATGATGTTCTAGAAAAGAGCACCTACTATATTTTGGATGCGCAGGGCAATACGATTTCTGTATATGAACGTGAAGTGGACAATACGCAGCAAACTGTTACTTATGCACAAGCTGAAAAACATATTTATGGTAGTTCGAGGCTTGGTGTCTTGAATACTGTTGTTCCTATGTTAGCATCACAAAATCAAACGTATTCGCAGGCAACTTGGATGCATTCTATAGGAGAACGGACATATGAGATTTCAAATCACTTGGGGAACGTGCTTTCGGTTATATCTGATAAACCTATTCCTCATGTAAATGGCTCAACGATAGACTATTATTTAGCGGATATTCGGCAAAGTATGGATTACTCGGCATTTGGTGTTATTTTGGAAGGACGTAATTTTGAATTAATTGGTTCAGATTCTTACCGCTATTCTTTTCAATCGCAAGAGCATGACAATGAAATAAAAGGCAAGGGCAACAGTATAAACTTTAGATATAGAATGTATGACCCAAGAGTTGGTAAGTTCTTTGCAATTGACCCCCTAACTCAAAAATATCCTAATCTTACACCTTATCAATTTAGTAGTAACAGCCCAATTTATTTAATTGAGATTGAAGGCCTTGAAGGAACTATTTACACCTATAATGTTTGGTACACAAATGAAGGACGTCAATTTAAATTAATAAACATTAGAGTAGTCGAAGGGTTGAAAAATGATGTTGTCAAATCAGTAATTAGACCTTATAATAATCCAAATGGAAAAATTCATCATCTCGAATATGCCTATAGAAATTCTGATGGTTCTCGGGGTTACATCAAAAGTTATAATTTAGATGCAAAACCTACAGTTCCAGAGCTAAACAAGGTATTTGAAAATTTTGAGCCAAATATAAAGGTTAAAGAGGAGAAAGTCGAAAAATCTTGGATTCCAGTACAATTTAACGAAGGCTATTATGAGGGAGGCACAGATCCTGGGAATAGTGGAACTCTACAACATAATAAGGATATACGAGGTGCTGCACAGGACATTGACAATGCGGGGATGGTTTTATCTTATACGAAGATAGGTGCGCCTATCGGCGCTACTTTAGGAACCATAGCCGATGTTATGGAAACTGGCGCCGACATAGGAGAAAATAATCCGAATGCCGCAAAAAATTTAGTGGTTCGTTTAACAAATACATACATAAATCACTTCTTAGGTGTAAAAATTGATTATCTACCCATTAAAGATTTTAATAAAGAAGTAATTAAAGGTGCTGTCAATCAAGGTTCAGAAATAATTGAGTCAGAGCTAACAAAATAATTTTATGGATTCATTTAAAAACATTTCGGGGATATATGTTTTATTAGCAATTGCTTTACTAGTTTTTCTAGTCTTTTCATTGGTTAAGCAAAAAAAAAGTATGACTGCGAGTACTTACATGAGAGGAATAGGCACAGTTATTTTAGGTTTTCTTTTCGTTTTGTTGTGTGTTGTTGCTAAAATGTTTTTTTAGTCGATGGTGTATCGAATTATGGTAATGCTCCAAATGGCGCTTTTCGCTTTTTTAAAGTTTAACTAATTGAAAACAAGCGCAATAAAAACTCTAAGTGAAATAAAAGAAGAAATGTTACATAAACCATAATAATTATGATTGAAATAAAAAATCTTTTTTACTCTTATTTCGGAGGTTTATTTTTGATGATGATAAGTGCCTACGCATTCAAATACTCAAGGAAATTTGTAAAAAAGGATTATACCTCCCCATTATCACCTTATACGAGTTTCATGATTGGAACTATTGGTGGATTTATTTTGGGTTTTTTGATTATTCTTTTCAAATTTTTTGGAAAAATATAGGAAATATTGATTTTGTCATGCTTCAATTTGCACCGCCACCCCCGAGAGACTTTTACAACAAAGGGTTCCTAATAAGGAACTTATGAAAAGTAAAGCGACTTGAAGGTGATCAAGTCAAAAAAAAGTTCATTGACCTATTGAGTAGAAAACAAAATCGTTGCTTGTATTTTGAAGATATGTAATTTCAACTACATTTCACACAGGTATTCTTCTTGTTTTCAATGATTCTATTGGTTCTCGCTTGTATGAATTGGGCTTGAA
>JBGSIG010000270.1:0-4167 GCA_041742655.1 Ferruginibacter sp.
AATTAATAATATCTGCATCTGAAACACCGGGCTTGGGGAAAATGTTTAAATACCTATCCCTTTTACCGGTGAACATCCAGTATAAAATAGTTACAAAACTTACCGCATTGGGGTGTGTGTCAACCAATGCAATATTACCTACATGTTTAGCACCAAAATCCTGCAACAACCTTCTGATAACATTCATGGCGCTGATCCACATGTTGCGGGCGCCCGTGATAGTTACCACAGGCGTATCTTTTATAACCTCCTTCACCATCGGATGATTTAATATTGAATTACTGGGAATACTTGGCGACAGAAACCAAGCCTGGTAACCCATTACAATTAAATCGTAATTGTTCTCCTTTATCTGAAATGGCCGAAGCTCAGTAACTTTTTCCTGCACGCAATCGGGCATTACAGAAAAAAAACTTTTTCCCGACCAGGGAAATGGGTAAGGTGTTACAGGTTGAATAACGACGCTCTCAACAATATGCCCTGCTTGTTCAAGCGGGGTGGCTAAATTATGTATGATATCTCCCAGTTGTCCGGATTGGGAATAATACAGGACCAGCACTTTTTTACTCATGCGGATGAAAAATTGTGGTTAAGGTATCGTTAGATTTTTTGATTTTTTACTGTAATCAAAAATGGCCTTTTGCAGTGTTGGTGAAAGTGTGTTATAGTTTAATTGAATCATCTTGCTATCTGCTTCTATATCACTCCTGTATTTAACCACTTTTGGGGCCTGCTCTTGTATGATCAGCCGTAGAAAACGGTATTCAGTACAGTCTTTTTCCTTTGCAATTGATTCCTCTAATTTTGCCCTACCCTCTTTAAACATGTTCATTTTATCCTTTGCCTTCTTAATCATTCCCGATTTTTTCATCAACAACGTCCCCTCATAAGCCTGTTTCTCCGGTATTGAAGCTGCTTTAACAATACTCAGCTCAGTATCGATATCGGCCACCTTATCACATGCCATCACAATATAAAAAGTTGATTTATCAAATGCCTGCAGCCCGGAAGGATTTTGTGCAACAGCAAAAAAATACAAGAAGAAAAGTTTTACAATCGCCATGAGGTGCCTGAATAAATACACCGCAAAAATAAACTAAATGACAGGTTTAAACTTTTTTAACTGTTAAAAAGTTGACTCAAAAAAGTTTTAAAAAATATTTAAATAAGATCATTGCCACTGATCAACTAATTATTCTTTATCAGTTCAATAAAGTCATCAAACAAATAGCGGCTGTCGTGTGGGCCGGGTGTGGCTTCGGGATGATACTGTACCGAAAAGGCCGGTTTCTTTTTCACCCTAATGCCCTCAATAGAATTATCGTTCAGGTTAAGGTGCGTAATTTCAACACCAGTTGAAGCCTTTACAGCATCGGGGTTTACACCAAAACCGTGGTTCTGCGTGGTGATCTCGCTTTTGCCGGTAATGATGTTTTTTACCGGGTGATTTAATCCCCGATGGCCATGATGCATTTTAAAAGTGGAGATATTATTAGCGAGTGCCAGTAGCTGGTGGCCAAGGCAAATGCCAAAAAGTGGCTTGTTCTGTTCAAGAATTTTTTTGATTGTTGTTACTGCATAATCCATTGGTGCCGGGTCACCAGGACCATTGCTGATAAAATAGCCATTAGGCTTAAACGCTTCCAGTTCTTCAAAACTGGTTTTAGCATTGTGCACTTTCACATAAGCGCCTCTTTCTACCAGGCAATTCAAAATATTTTTCTTGATTCCATAATCTAATACTGCCACCCTTATTGTACTATCGGGATTGCCTGCATAATAAGGCTCTTTGGTAGATACCACCGAAGCAAGCTCCAGCCCATCCATAGAAGGCACTTTATCTAGCTGGGCTTTTAATAATGCCACATCGTCTACATCAGAAGAAATGATGCAATTCATAGCACCCTGTGTACGCACATGCGCAACCAATGCTCTGGTATCAATATCATCGATTGCAACAACACCCTGCTTTTCAAAGTACTCCTGCAAAGATTCTTCGGCCATAAAGCGGGAGTATCTTTCTTCCAGGTTTCTGCCGATAACACCTTTTACTTTTACGCCGTCACTTTCTACATCAATATCAATTACCCCGTAGTTGCCAATATGCACATTATTCATAATCAGCACCTGGCCATAATAGCTGGGGTCTGTAAAAACTTCCTGGTACCCCGTCATGCCGGTATTAAAACAAATTTCGCCTGAAGTAGTGCCTATTTTACCAAACGAATGGCCGTAAAAAACGGTGCCGTCTTTCAATAATAAAATAGCTGATTTCTTTTGTGTAGTTGCTGCCATTATTTTCAAAAAGTTTTGCAAAGAAAACGAATCGTTGATTGTTTATGGAATTATTTTTTTCACATTTTTCTGTTACTTAATGCAATTTCCAAAATTTGCTTTCACATGAGGGCAAAAAAAACCCCGATAAAATATCGGGGTTATATGTAAATTAAATTTTACCATTTATGCTTCTGGAGTAGCCTTGTCATCAGTAGCTTCTTCTGTTTTCACATCTTCTGCTTTAACTTCTACTGCTTCTTCAACTGCAGATGTATCAGCTACTTTCTTTTTAGCAGGTTCTGCTGCAGCAGCTTTAACAATGCTGTTACCGTAAATTTCATTGAAGTCAACCAGTTCAATCATTGCCATTTCTGCATTATCACCGGTTCTTGCACCTAACTTAATAACACGTGTGTAACCACCGGGGCGGCTTGCAATTTTTGGAGCTACTACAGTAAACAATTCTTTTACCGCAGCTTTATCGTTAAGATAACTAAACACAATGCGGTGATTGTGCATAATCTGCTCTTTGCTGTCAGTATACTTTGTTTTAGTGATCAATGGCTCAATGTAAGTACGCAAAGCCTTTGCTTTAGCCAAAGTAGTAGTAATTCTTTTGTAAGTGATTAACTGGCAACCCAGGTTCATCAGCAGCGCTTTTCTATGAGAAGCCGTTCTGCTTAAATTGTTGTTCTTATTTCCGTGACGCATGACATTGTTGTTTTAAAATTCAGTTATACCGTGTCAGGAATTATAACCTACTTAATTATTAAAAATTCGTGTAATTCGTGATTCAAAATTCTTGCTAGCTTAGTTGCTATTACTCATCATCCAATTTCAATTTGCTTAAATCCATTCCAAAACCTAAGCCTCTTTCAATCAACACCTGCTCAATTTCACTTAAAGATTTCTGGCCAAAGTTTCTGAACTTCATCAGGTCCTCCTGTTCGTACTGAACCAATTCGCTCAATGAATTGATTTTAGCAGCTTTTAAACAGTTAAAGGCACGTACAGAAAGATCAAGATCTTCTAATGGTGTCTTCAACACTTTACGCAATTGTAAAGTTTGTTCATCTACCAGGTCTTCTTTCTTATCTTCTTTGGTATCAAAAGTGATGTTTTCATCAGTAATGATCATCAAATGCTGAATTAAAATACGGCTGGCTTGTTTAACTGCTTCTTCCGGGTGAATAGTACCATCAGTAATCACTTCCATGATCAATTTTTCAAAATCCGTGCGTTGTTCAACACGGGTATTTTCGATGGTATATTTTACGTTCTTAATCGGCGTATAAATTGCATCTACAGCAATGTATCCAAAGTGTGAACTTTTTTCCTGGCTTTCTTCTGCAGGCACGTAGCCACGACCTTTACCGATAGTGATTTCAATATCTAATTTTGCAGAGCTATCCATTACACAAAGAACAAGCTCAGGGTTCATTACCTCAAAACTCAAAGAGGCTTCACCAATGGCGCCGGCAGTAAGCTCTGTTTTGTTTTTGATAGATAGCGTGATCTTTTCTGAACTTACTTCATGCTCAACTTTTTTCTTAAAGCGTACCTGCTTAAGGTTAAGGATAATTTCAGTAACATCTTCGGTGATACCTTTAATGGTAGCAAATTCATGATCGGCACCAACAATGTTGATTCCCACGATTGCATATCCTTCTAAAGAGTTTAATAAAACCCTGCGAAGAGCGTTTCCAATAGTTACACCATAACCAGGCTCAAGCGGACGAAATTCAAATTGTGCTTCAAAGTCGTTTGCTTTTTGCAGAACAATTTTATCGGGCTTAACAAAATTTAAAATGGCCATTTGTATTTTGTTTTTTTACCCCTATCCCCTAATGAGGAACGAGGCTTGTTTTTAAATTATTTTTTAAAACCAGC
>JBGSIG010000271.1:0-3546 GCA_041742655.1 Ferruginibacter sp.
GGAAAGCCATTACTTCCCCTATAAATAGTGATGGTTCTTACCACATTTATCTTGCCTCCGCAGCCAGTATAAATAATACTCTTTACCTGCACTACTTCGTGTGCGGTTCTTCCTTTCCATACATCGAAAAACGATTGTGAAGTTTGCCCGATATCTGCATTTGGGTTTTTCCAGTGGCTGAAAACATTAGCCCCATAGCCACTAAAATCATAACGTTCAAGCGGCACAGATTTGTCCAGGTCAAACCCATTTTCCAAACCAAAATCCGTATTGAAAATTTTTGTTACTGTTCCGGAAAGCATACTTCTTGCTCCAGTGAAAGGAAACCATGCATTGTAGGTATTTGCCAATTGATGTGCACTTCCAAAAAACTTTTTAGTGTTTTTTATTTTATCATCAAGTCCAACAGTTTTAACTTGTAAAGCGGTAACCAAATCGCCCGGGAATTTTTTATTGATTAATTCCAGCAGTGGACTGTTACCATCATGTTTGTTTTGATATTTTGCAAGCGCCAGCATACCATAAGGTAAAGTGAAAAAACTCCATGCTGAAAAATCAGGTTTTTCTTTATACCAATCAACTAACCTTTTACTTAGGGGAAGGGGCGCAATAGACACAGGCAAATTACCAGTGTTGGCAATTTGGGCAGGTATGCCATCATTTAAAAAATAGAGCAAGCCTGGTAATGGATCCAGCGCAGGGTTAGTTATTTCTGTAGTAATATTTATTACGGGTTCCCAACTTATCTGCGGCAATGTGTATAGTTGTACCAGCCTGCTCGTGGCCTGCACATCCATTCCATTGATAGAGATGGGGCTTGCATTGTTATCATCTTGTACATTGTGTGTTCTTTCAAAAACAAACTGATCATTTGAAAAGCCAAGCGTTACCCCCATTAAATCTGCATTGGTACTAACATCTAATAATGTAAATGCATTTCTGAAAGGTGTGATATTGCCCGGCGATAAGCGGTCATTCACATTCATCATTGCCTGTAAATCATTATTCAACATTCCCCCAGGAGTTTGCTGGTCTTCCGTTGCCGCCTGCCAGTTTTTATTTTGAATGGATACTGTTGCAGAAAGATTTTTTCGCATTGTTGCATTGATAAGCTCCTGGTTTTGCAAGGTATTGATGCGTACGCCTGATGTATTAAATGTGGCTGGATCAACCGCAGCTAATTGATTTGGGGCAACCGCATTGGGGTTTGCAGGTTTATCTCCCAGGAAAAAATTCACAGATGGGCTTTCCATATTTTGCCAATTCATAATACAAACCAGCAACGCATTAATGGCACTTATACTATATTGATTCCCCTGGCCTGCCACAACAGCATTGTTTGCGAGGTTGCCCCTCGTTCTTCTTTTTAACAACGATACATTGGCAACGTAGGGGTCGGGCAATGTAGGTAAATATTCCATCAAGCCAAATGAATAAATCAGCACGCATTTATCAAAACTATCTTCTCCTTTCAAATCACCATATAACAACATACTATACACAGGGCTTATGGTTAGTAATGCATTATTCAATGCAATGGCTGTAGGTTCAAAGCTTATAACTGGGCCGACACCGGGTATTGGTTTATAAGTTTTTAGAAAATTATCCTTAATCACATCATCATCATACAGTATTACAACCTGGGTATTTTTGCTGATGCTTAATATAAAAATGGTTTGCAAACTTTCCACTTTAAAAGGCACGCCATTTACCTGCACGGGTTTGTCAATACTGTTGCTGCAGTTGGTTTGCACTGCTACACTTTCTGTTCCTTTTTGCAGGCTATCGTAAAAAAAGAAAAACTGGTTGGTGTAATTCAGGTCAATATATTGCATCGGTTTTTCAATGCCGTCTACTGTTTTCTGCCAGCAATTATACCGTTGCCTGCCGCCAGGGTTACCGGCAAACAAGGTTGCTATATTTATCCGGCCCGGCATCAACATTACCAGGGCATTTTTTAATTGTGCGCTGCTTTTTTCAAAAAGATTGGCATCTTTCAATCCTAACCAGCTAGCTTCTATACCCTGTAAAATAACAACCGCCATTGCACCTGTGCCATCTGCTTCTAAAGGAGCATTGATATTGATCGCTGCTGCACTCAATCCCCACAAACTTTCTACAATGGGAGCTTTACCGCTTATTGTGCAAACCGGGCTTTTGCATTTTAACGCATCCAACTCTGCAACATCCGCTTTATAAGGAAGCAGTATCCGGTTTATCTCGGGGCTCCAGCGCATGGGCCTTGTATTATCAAACGTAAAATTTATGGGTTGACCGTACAGGTTCCAACTGGCGCTGGTAGCCTCCATAGATTGGCCGGTATGATTGAGGGTAAAGTTGAACGTTTTTGGTAATTCTATTGTGGCTTCTTTTATGTCGATACCATTATCATCCGGAGAAATATCTGTAATAATTTTTTGTTGCAGGTTAAGGTTAACAGCGGCTTCTATGCCGTTGGGTATAATTAATTGATTTGTTGCATTAATGCTTACTGAACTCGTCAACGTCAATGTTCCACCTGCTACAGTCAAGCCGCAATATAAATTATCCGGGGCGGCAGTCGCAAATAGGTCGGCATGCAGCCACACGCTGCCTTTGGGAATATTATAGGTGAGCGGGCCTCTTACTAAAGCCAGGTTTCTAACTTCTAGTGGCAGCAGCATAAATGGTTGGGCGGCACCCTGCAACCATACCTGCACCACAGGAATTATTCGATAGAGATCGTACCAAAATTGCCGGCCATCCCTGCTGGTGAAGGGGCCGAGGCTTTTGATTACAAATGCTCCCCGTGCCCATGCCGGTACGCTGCGTTTTACCTGGCTGCTTAGAAAAGGGACTTCTCGGCGAAATACCCTGATAGTGGGATCAATAGCCTCTTTATTTTCCCGGGCATGTTGCAGCACGCCATTTAAATGTTGCAGGTCTGTTGCGTCTAAATTCCGAGTCGAAAAATTATCAATGTCTTCAAATTGAAAAAGATTGGCAGCCAATAAACCAGGGTCGTTAACGATGGCGGAAGCAATAGCTTTTTGTAATTGAAAAACACTTTCGGGGTCGGTGTTGTCATTTATAGTTATGTCGCCGCATAACTTTGCAAGCAATTCAAGCAAAGAATTTTCATTCATACAAACAATTGAAAAGATTAATTAATTGCTTGCCGGTTAAAGGGGTGGGTGGGGGCTACATCAAGGGAGATTAAATAATAAAACAGGTTGTAATAGTAGAGAGTTAAAATTACAAATGCAAGCAAATTGTGTTATTAATTTATTAACCTATGGAAGAAATGATGAAAGAAAATTTGGCGTACGCAAATCGCAGAACTAATATTCGCTACATACGCAGTCAGCATTTAAAATGGTTATACAATTTAGTCAGGAGCTTCTATCGGGAGAAGCTTACTTTCTGATCTTGAGTAGAATTAATAAATTGCCAATACCTGCTAAAAAAACGAAGTTGTCAACTTTAACAAATAATTGAATTTACGAAAGGTAAAGTCTGTTTACTTTTATTAGGTATGCGTAAACTGCCATTCTTAGTGGTCTTTAT
>JBGSIG010000272.1:0-2079 GCA_041742655.1 Ferruginibacter sp.
CCCTCGTTTTTTAATACTTGCAAGCTCCGATTTAAAAGATGTACATTTCAACAGGTGCCTTTTTAAATCATTCAAACAAAAAAAATTAAAAAGTCTTTGCCTGGGATAACCCTGTTTTAAATGTTTACTGCTTGCCAGTTAAAACAAGCGTACCTTTAGAGAAAGCAGCGTTTTATCTTCTTCTGGTTTCTTTTCTTCTAATAATAAACAGCCAAAGGAAAATTTTAAAATAAAAAAGCAGGTAATAAAGCGTTTAACAAGCCATCTAAAAAACTATCCCTACATAATAAGAAGGTTATACTTGTAAATGTGTGAATTGTGTAACTTATTTATAAAATTATGTAATACCCCGCTGTTGAAACACCGTCATCTTTGTAAATAACTTTTTTAAAATATTTTTTTGAAGCTCTATATCAAATACATGGTAAGTAACCGCTGCAAAATGGTGGTAAAAGAAGGGTTAAAAAAACTTGGGCTGCATTTTATTGTGGTTGATTTAGGCGAAGTTGACATTATGGAAAATATTTCCATCAGCCAGCGGGAATTATTGAAAACAGAGCTATTAAACTCAGGGCTTGAATTAATGGATGACAAAAGGGCCGTGCTGATTGAAAGGATAAAAAATACTATCATTGACATGGTGCATCATTCAGAAGAAATGATCAAAACAAATTTTTCTGATTTTTTAAGTGAAAAACTACACCACAATTATACCTACCTCGCCAACCTGTTTTCAGAAGTACAGGGTACCACCATTGAACAATTCATCATTTCTCACAAAATTGAACGGATAAAAGAATTAATGATTTATGGAGAACTGAACATTACAGAAATTGCCTGGAAGATGAATTACAGTAGTGTGGCTCATTTGTCGAACCAGTTTAAAAAGATGACTGGATTATCACCTTCTCATTTTAAACAATTAAAAGATAAACGGCGCAGTCCAATAGAAGAGATTGGCATCAATCAGGGTGATTAAGTAGAAGTAATGCGGATGAATGAAATAAAATAAACAAGGCTGTTAGATTTCAAAAAAATACCTGCTAACAATTTAAATGAAAGCAAAAAAAGAAGATAAAAAAATAGATAAGCTCCAGTCAAATCTGGCACGCACACCTGAACCGGAACGGGCAGGGCCAGATCTTATCAAGTCCGCCAACTTGTTCCCTGTGGTGGGTATTGGAGCTTCCGCAGGCGGGCTTGATGCTTTCAAAAAATTATTGAAAGCTATTCCCGAAAATTCGGGAATGGCCTATGTACTGGTGCAGCATTTAGACCCAACGCACGAAAGTATGTTGCCCGAACTGTTGCAAAAAGTTACCAATATCCCGGTATTGGAAATTGCTGATGATATTAAGGTAGAGCCTGATCATATTTACGTTATCCCCAGCAATAAAATGATGGTAGCTACGGATGGTGTTTTATTACTCACCGCCCGGCCTGCAAAAAGTAAAACCGAACGCAACCTACCCATTGACCTTTTTTTTACCTCGCTGGCAGAAGTGCACCAAAGCCATGCAATAGGTGTGGTTTTATCGGGCACAGCTACTGACGGCACGCTGGGATTGAAAGCCATTAAAGATCATGGCGGCATTACTTTTGCGCAGGACGAAGCTTCCGCTGCCTATGAAGGTATGCCACATAGTGCGGCACAGGCAGGGGTGGTTGACTTTATACTTCCGCCTGAAAAAATACCGCAAAAATTGTTGGAAGTAACCAGTATTATCATTAGAAATGGCGGTGATGAACAGAACATTCCACTACAGGAAGAAGAAGTGTATAAACAAATCCTTTCTTTACTGCGCATCCGCAAGGGAACAGACTTTACGTATTACAAACAATCCACCATCCGCCGGCGTATACTCCGCAGGATGATGCTAAACAAAAACGAAGATCCGGCAGGGTATCTTAAACATTTAAGAGAAAATAAACCAGAGCAGGATGTGTTATATCAAGACCTGTTAATTCCGGTAACCTCTTTTTTTCGCGACCATAAAGCATTTGATAATTTATGCGAAACAGTATTTCCGCTGATTACAAAAAATAAAAAAGCCAGTGAACCAATACGTGTATGGGTGG
>JBGSIG010000273.1:0-2120 GCA_041742655.1 Ferruginibacter sp.
ATTATCAAAGAATTTTCCATCATCAAAATTGGCTCGCACGTACCGGGGACTTACAAATCCAAAACTTTTAAAAGGATAATTAAACTCCTCTCCAAGCCTGCCATTGGGTTGTGTTTGCTGTGCCTGAAGACTGAACACGCTACAAGCAAAAATGAAATATATAGAAAACCTTTCTTCATCTGTAGAAATATTTTTTGTAATTAATGACATTACTTATCAGCAGAAAAAATATTTTTTATCGCCTGCATCTATCCTATAATATTTGATTGAAGAACACAATAAAAAAGGTCTTGAAGATTAAGTAGTAAATTGCCAGTGGTTTTTATTCTACAGTAACAAAGTAATGGCAGAAGTAAATTTAAAAGAACGATTTTCAGCATTAAAAAATCTTCCTGTATTTTTTACAATGGTTTGGCAAACAAGCCCCGTATTTACTACTTGCAATATTGTTTTACGCATTGTACGGTCAGCGATACCTTTAGCCGTTTTGTACACCGGTAAATTAATTATCGACCAGGTAGTTTCGCTAACCCAAAACCCAGCACCCGCTTCACATACCTGGCTTTGGCAGTTGGTGGCTATCGAATTTGCCCTTGCTATTTTTTCAGATGCATTGGCCCGTGCCACAACGCTGGTAGATAGTTTACTGGGCGATCTGTTCTCAAATCATACCAGTATCAAAATTATGGAACATGCTGCCACGCTGGATCTTGACCAATTTGAAGACTCTACTTTTTACGATAAACTGGAACGGGCCCGGCAGCAAACAATTGGGCGAACGATTTTATTATCGCATGTATTGAGCCAACTGCAGGATTTTATCACTATGTTATTTCTCGGTGCAGGACTTGTAGTTTTTAATCCGTGGCTGATATTATTATTGATAGTCGCAGTCATACCTTCCTTTTTAGGGGAAGCGTATTTTACAGATAAAAATTATTCGTTAAGTCGCCGCCAAACGCCAGAGCGTAGGGAGCTTGATTATGTGCGCTATATTGGTGCCAGCGACGATACTGCTAAAGAGGTGAAGCTTTTTAATCTCTCTGGTTTTCTTACAGACCGTTTCAGGCAATTGTCTGATAAATTTTACCGGGATAATAAAGCCCTTGTTATAAAGCGGTCGGTGTGGGGAACGGTGTTTGCAATATTGGGTAGCGTGGGTTATTATGGAGCTTATGTTTTTATTATAGCCAACACCATATCCGGCAAGCAATCCATTGGTACACTTACTTTTTTGGCTGGTTCCTTCCGCCAGTTACGAAGCCTGCTGGAAAATATTCTTTCGCGTTTTACTGCGGTATCACAAGGCGCAATTTACCTGAAAGATTTTTTCGATTTTTTCGACATTCAGCCTAAGATTAAACAAACGGCCAGCGCAAGGCCTTTTCCAAAACCAATAATAACAGGGTTTGTTTTTGAAGATGTGGGTTTCAAATACCACAACTCTGAACGATGGGCCAACCGGCACTTAAGCTTTACGTTACATGCAGGCGAAAAGCTGGCGCTGGTAGGAGAGAATGGTGCAGGAAAAACCACATTAGTAAAATTACTGGCAAGATTATACGACCCCACAGAAGGAAGAATACTATTGGATGGACATGATTTAAAAGAATATGATTTGCAAGAACTGCGAAAAGAAGTGGGCGTAATTTTCCAGGATTATGTGCGCTACCAACTCACCGTTTCGCAAAACATAGCTGTTGGTAATATAGAAGAAAAAGAAAATGATAAGCTGATAAAGGAAGCCGCTGTGCTAAGCCTGGCAGATAAATTAGTTCAAAAACTTCCTGATAAATATGCACAGGCATTGGGTAAAAGATTTAACCAGGGCGTAGAATTGTCTGGCGGTGAATGGCAGAAAATTGCGCTGGCAAGGGCTTACATGAAAGATGCCCAGTTATTAATATTAGATGAACCCACTGCAGCCTT
This sequence comes from Ferruginibacter sp., assembly GCA_041742655.1. Taxonomy (GTDB): domain Bacteria; phylum Bacteroidota; class Bacteroidia; order Chitinophagales; family Chitinophagaceae; genus Ferruginibacter. The sequence continues at coordinate 1,930 of JBGSIG010000273.1, forward strand.
GGATGCAAGAGCAGAGTACGAAGTATTTGAACGATTTACAGAACTAACAAAAGGTAAAACAGCCGTATTAATATCGCATCGTTTTTCCACGGTAAGTATGGGGGTGAGAATTTTGGTACTTGATAAAGGAGTGTTGCTGGAATCCGGCGACCATGCTACGTTGCTGCAACAAAACGGCCGGTATGCAGAGT
>JBGSIG010000274.1:0-1905 GCA_041742655.1 Ferruginibacter sp.
ACTGCTCGCCTCTGGTAAAAGAAAAAAAATAGTCAATACCTGGTACAACCAGGGTTAAGAGAACTATGGTAAACCTAGTTGCAGCTTTGTAAAAATGTTCAATGAAAAATAAAAGGAACAGATGAAAATATTAATGACCGGTGTAGGTGGACCAACGCCCAGGAGCTTTGCTATTGCGCTGAAAAAATACAGTCAATACAAAGACGTTGACATTATTGCAACTGACATTAATTCGTTGGCAATAGGTTTATATCAAAACGAACTTTTTTGCAAATCGTATATCGTACCCCGTGCTACTGATGCCGGTTATTGGGATGCCATTGAGAAAATTATTGCCGAAAATAATATTGACATAGCAGTGATATTGCCCGAGCTGGAAGTGATAGAATGGAGTAAAAGAATGGAGGCGGGTAAGTTGAAATGCAAAGTATTGCTCCCTTCCGTGGCACTGGCCGAGCTATTGGTAGATAAGGCAAAAATGACTGAGATATTGGATGAGCTTATGATTGTTCCGCATTCTATATCATTTGAAAGAAATGAATCCAATTTAAGCAAGGTTTGGAAAAAGCTTGGTTTTCCATTCTGGGTGCGCAGTACATCGGGTACCAGTGGCCTCGGATCATTAAGAGTTGAAGACGAAGCGGCTTTAAAAAACTGGATTCAGATCAATCCCGGTGTGAAGGATTTTTTAGCCAGTAAATTTTTAACAGGCCGCAATCTTGCCTGTAAACTGTTATATTATGAAGGCGAATTGTTGAGAAGCGCTTGTGGAGAAAGGGTAAACTATATTATGGCTAAAGTGGCGCCATCAGGCATTACTGGCAACACATCGTTTGGGCGGTTGCTGAATGAGCCGGAACTGGTAAAGGTAGCCGCACAGGCAATGGATCATTTATTTGAAGTTGCAAAAGCTAAAAAACATGGCTTTTATACGGTCGATTTCAAAGAAGATGAAAATGGCAAACCTTATATTACAGAAATTAATGTGCGGCATGTTGCCTTTACACAATGTTTTGCTGCCGCAGGTGCCAACTTTGCTGAAGATACCATTCGGTTGCTTGCGAACGATGATACCCTGGATAAAAATTATAGGATGTACGAATTTGAAGAGGGGCAGATTTTTTTAAGAGATGTTGATGCCCTGCCCATTCTGATGAAGGAAGACAGTCTTCTAAAACAAATCAAACAGTAATTACTCTACTTCAACTTTTCTGTGTTTACCCTGCCCAATTACTTTATAGTTTCCGATTGCGCTTCTAAAAATAATTTTATTACTGGCTCTTTTGGTAATAATATTTCCGTTCATGTTGGCGCCGGTAATGGTCAGTTCTCTCATGTCATCTTCCAATAGCATTACATCCCGGCCATTGGCAGTAAGAGTGACCCCGTTTAACACTACACCTGTAGTAATTGACCTGGAACTAAAGGCAGGATCTTTTTCATCCCGTCCGAAAATCAGATGGTAATTGCTTGGAATTTTCAAGTCGGTATTTTCGCAGTACACGCCGTTCAGCACTATATTTTTCCCTTTAAATTTAAGGGTAGACTCGCAGTATTCTGAATTGAAATTATTAACGACTATTTGGCTGCCGTTAATTTCCGCCACCAGCTTGCAGTAAAAACCTACTATGTTCTCCAGCAGGTTTGCATTATAGTCGGTAGTATATAACCCGGTTTGGCATAATTCGAAATAAGTATTTTTAACACTGCCGAAATAAGAGGTCTTAAAAAACAGGCCATATTTTAAGCCGTAAAAGCCGCAACCATCAATTTTAGGATTGGTATTATACACCATTACCAGGCCAATTTGTTGGTTTTGAAGATTGACAGTTTTAGGAGGAGTGTGGTCTGTTCCCCTGAAGAAGCCCTGTGCATAAATGCCAATATTACTAAACTCATGTGTAT
>JBGSIG010000275.1:0-6008 GCA_041742655.1 Ferruginibacter sp.
ATTGCGATAACAGCAACAATGCCAAAAAACCACCAGCTATTATCTACAGACTTACGTTTAATTATCATATTTAAAAAGTGGTTGTTAAACACCAATGCCAACATGGATATTAAAAAACACGCGGTCGCAACTGCGCCATAGGCAGGCAAAACAACCACTATAGAAAAGGGTATGAAAACAAAGAATGGCAAAATATTAATAAAATGTACCAGCGAGCGAACATTCAAGAAACGCAACATAGTGCTGCGCCTGATATTTTGTATTAGGTAAGGTTGAATACTTAGAGAGGGGAGTTCCTGAAACTGAAAACGGGCCAATAATCCTACCAGGAAATAATAAATTATGTAGGAGCAAAATATAACAATGGGGTCTTTACCCGGCATTGATTCTTTTAGAAGATAGGGCAAGAAAATACCCAACCCGGCAATTTCTATAAAAATCAATAAATAAAAAATTCCTAAAATAATTTGAAGTACCAGGCTTTTATTGGCATTGCGGCTTCGCCAGAAACTATGCCATTGGTGAGCGAGAAAAGTTGATAGTGTCATTTAAGCTATTGCGTATTTTTAGTAAATGTAAAGAATAAAACACTGCTGGCTCTTGTTACATGTATAGAGATTAAAAAGCTTACTTTGCCATCAAAAATTTAATCAAAAAAACTATGCTATATTATTTCTTTAAGTGGCATCTTAAATTAATGGGCTGGAAAGCTGTAAATAATGTGCCTGCAGATGTGAAGAAATTTATCATGGTGGTAGCACCTCATACAAGCGCCCATGATATCTACATAGGATATGCCTTTAGAAGTGTCTTAAAGCTTAACCATATAAAATTTATCGCAAAGCAGGAATTATTCAGACCTCCATTTGGGTTTTTATTTCGCTGGTCTGGCGGTGTGCCGGTTGACCGCTTTAATAAAAATAATTTTGTAGACCAGGTTGTGAAGATGTTTAGCAGCAGAGATTCATTTGCTATTGCAGTGTCGCCGGAAGGTACCAGGAAAAAGGTGGACAGGCTGCGAACGGGCTTCTACCATATTGCTAAAAATGCAAACGTGCCAATAGTAATGCTGGCACTGGATTTTGAACACAAGGAATGTCGTTTTGCGCCAACATTTTACACAACTGATGACATTGACGCCGATTTTAAACATATTATAAATTTCTATGCTGACGTGAAAGGTAAAAATCCGAAACTGGGCATCAGTCACTTAGCAGGCCTGAAAATAAAGGACCCATAAAGAAGACGATGTTTTGTATTGAACGATAGCGGGTTAAACATATTAGAATTAAATACCTGCCAAAATAAGCCTGAAAACCCGTACATTTGCAAAAATTTTATTATGATAAATGAAGTAATTGCAAAATTTATTGAAGGAGGGCATTTGGCTAAGAACCCGGTTAAGATTGAGTTTAAAAAGAGAAATACCATCCTGGGTATCTTTGTTCAGTCGCCTGACTACGAAGATCTAAAATCTAAAAACTTTTGGCGCATCGTTTCCGAAACTAATATTAAAGAGTGGAAAGAATCGCACGACAATAAGTTGGCAAAAATTTTCAGCGGGGCAGAATTTAACCGCATCAGTTTACCAAAGCAGGTCGCTGCAGTATAGTTTTTCAAGTTTTCTTTATTAGACGTAAATAGTAGAGTTTTCCAAAGTACAAATAAAATAGTCTCTAGATTTACGATTGTAGCACAGATATTTAAAAAAAAGTCCACCGCATAGCTGGTGGACTTTTTTTATGATTACATATTAGCTTAGGCATAAGCTTCAACCGGTTCGCAGGTGCAGATCAAATTTCGGTCGCCGTGTGTATTATTAACCCTGCCAATGGTTGGCCAGAATTTATTTTCTTTTACATAAGGCAAAGGAAACGCAGCGGCCGTTCTTGAATAAGGCTTGCTCCATTCATCGGCACAAATAACATGTTGTGTATGGGGTGCATTTTTTAATACATTGTCTTTTTTATCAGCCTGCCCATCTTCTATCGCTTTTATTTCATGATATATTCCAATCATCGCATCGCAGAAACGATCAAGCTCGGCTTTATCTTCACTTTCAGTTGGCTCTATCATCAACGTGCCCGCTACCGGAAAAGAAAGTGTAGGGGCGTGAAATCCATAATCCATCAATCTTTTCGCCACATCTTCTGCCTCAACACCTGCGGTGATTTTAAAAGGACGAATGTCTACAATAAATTCATGCGCAGCAGTGCCGTTTTTTCCAGTATACAAAATCTTATAATGGCTTTCCAGTCTCTTTCTCATATAATTGGCGTTGAGTATGGCAAATTCTGTAGCCAGGCGAATTCCATTTGCACCCAACATTTTTATATATGCATAGCTAATCAGTAAAATACTTGCACTTCCGAAAGGTGCGGCGCTTACAGCGTGAATATTGGTATCCTTGTTTTCTATATTTACATGACCTGGTAAAAAAGGCACCAATTGTTTTGCAACACAAATAGGGCCCACACCCGGCCCACCGCCTCCATGTGGTATTGCAAAAGTTTTGTGCAAATTTAAATGGCATACATCTGCCCCTATCATGCCCGGACTGGTTAATCCAACTTGTGCATTCATGTTGGCCCCATCCATATAAACCTGGCCTCCATATTCATGAATGGTGTTGCAAATTTCTACGATACTTTCTTCAAAAACGCCATGCGTGCTTGGGTAAGTCACCATCAGTGCAGCAAGATCATTTTTATGATCTGCCGCTTTTGCTTTTAAATCTGCTACATCGATATTACCTGCTTCATCGCATTTGGTAACAACCACTTTCATGCCTGCCATTACTGCGCTGGCAGGGTTGGTGCCGTGTGCCGAAATTGGTATCAGTACTACGTTGCGGTGACTTTCGTTGTTAGCGGCATGATATGCACGAATAGTTAATAAGCCCGCATATTCGCCCTGTGCTCCACTGTTAGGTTGTATAGATGTAGCCGCAAAGCCGGTTATTTTACTTAAATAATTTTCCAGTTCGGTAATAATTTGGAGGTAACCCAATGTTTGATTTGCCGGTGCAAATGGATGCAGCTTGCTAAATGCCGGCCAGCTCACCGGGATAAGTTCTGTAGCTGCATTTAACTTCATAGTGCAACTGCCAAGGCTGATCATGGATGTATTTAAACTAAGATCTTTATTTTCTAAAAATTTGATGTACCGCATCATCTCGCTCTCGCTGTGATGGGTGTTAAATACCGGGTGTAATAAAAATGAAGAAGTGCGGGTTAATGTAGATGGAATATTTTCTAGGATGGCATCCGCATCAAAACCTGCCACTGCTGTATCAATATTTATTGATGAAGCCAGTACATGAAGTATGTCAACTATATCTTTTTGTGCCGTAGTTTCATCCAGTGAAATGCCGATATGCTTATCATCAATAAAATGAAAATTCATTTCCTGCAAGGCTGCTGATTTAATAATGGCTGCAGCATCTGATACCGTTACTTTAAGGGTATCAAAAAAGTATTCATTTACATTGGTAAATCCAAGTTCATTTAGTTCGTTACTTAAAGTTTGCGCCAATATACTAATACGTTTTGCAATATTGGTAAGCCCTTCTGCACCATGATAAATAACATACATAGCAGCCATATTGCTTAACAAGGCCTGCGCTGTACAAATATTGCTGGTAGCCTTTTCGCGACGGATGTGCTGCTCCCTTGTTTGCAATGCCATGCGCAAACATCGGTTGCCCTGCGCATCAATACTTACACCAATAATTCTACCGGGGATTGTTCTTTTAAATTCATCTTTTGTTGCAAAGAATGCAGCATGGGGCCCGCCAAAACCCATCGGAACGCCAAGCCGCTGCGAAGAACCAATTGCAACATCTGCGCCTAATTCTCCCGGAGGCGTTAACAGCGTAAGTGCTAAAAGATCAGTGGCCATTACAACCATTGCATTTACAGCATGTACTTTTTCCACAAACTCCCGGTAATCCCTAACCGCTCCGTCGCTGTCGGGATATTGTACAATAGCGCCAAAATATGTTTCGTCTAATTGTGCCTGCCTAAAATCGCCCAATACCAGTTCAATACCAATTGGCTGCGACCTTGTCAACAGAATATCTTTCGTTTGTGCAAATATTTTTTCGTCTACAAAAAATCGTGGAGCGGTAATATGGTCGTGGTCTTTATTTTTATAGTTAAAGAGCATGGCCATAGCTTCAGCTGCTGCTGTACCCTCGTCCAATAAACTGGCGTTAGCTATCGGCAGGGCAGTTAAGTCGCTTACCAGTGTTTGAAAATTTAGTAAACTTTCCAAACGCCCCTGCGAAATTTCTGCCTGGTATGGGGTATACTGTGTGTACCAGCCCGGGTTTTCAAAAACATTCCTTAAAATTACTGAGGGCGTAATTGTATCGTAATAACCCTGGCCGATATAGCTTTTAAAAACTTTGTTTTTTGCCGCTACTTTTTTTAATTCACTTAAATACTCAAACTCACTTACTGCCGCCGGTACTTCCAAGTCTGCTTTTATCCTGATGCTATCAGGAATGGTTTTGCTGATCAGTTCTTCTATAGAACCTATGCCAATTGCGGCCAGCATTTCATTTTTTTCCTGTTGGTTAGGGCCAATATGTCTGCCTGCAAATTCATTCTGTTGTTTCTCGAAAATATTCATGTTGATATTTAATGTATAAAATAGATAGTTTTAGTTATTTGTCCGGGCGCTGTGCAAAAAAAATATCCATGTTTCTTTGCCGCTTCCTGATTTGAAATCGGGATTCCAGCGTTACGCCGGAACTTGTATTTTTTCATCTTGTGGAATCATTTTAGAAAAAATATAAGTTTTCAAACTATTCCTTTCAATTGTCATTAGAAAATAGAAAACTACTAACCTTGCTGATTTTTAAGTGGCAAAATTACATGAACCTAACAATATTTGATGCTAATATGTTTGGTACTTTATAACTGTGGAAAATTGAAGGATAAGTTATGTTATTGTGAGATGTGGCAGCAGTCGTTGAGCATGTTAAACCATAAGATTCGGTACTATTTCCTTCATTTTATCACCTTCAGTTGAATGCAGAAAGGGCTTTACGAATATGTTCGTTACTTTGCACGGGTGGCAAACAGTTGAATAAATTGTGCAGGATACTGCCCACCATTCACTAATACTCCATTATGAGCGATGAACTTTTAAGAGCCTGGGAAAAGAAATCGGGCGACAGGCAAAAATTATATAAAAATTATTTACATAGGGCAGATAAGAATACCGTTCTTAAGGCCCTGCCGGATTTGAATGAAGAAGCATTTAGTAAAATTGACTGCCTTAGCTGCGGCAATTGCTGTAAAGGCTATTCACCGCGTTTAAAAACGCCGGACATTAAACGTATTGCCAGGCATTTAAAAATGAAAGAGGGTGATTTAATAAATACGTATTTAAGAGTAGATGCGGACGGCGACTATGTGATGCGGACAGCACCCTGTCCCTTTTTGGGAGAGGATAATTATTGTGGCATTTATGATGTGCGTCCTTCTGATTGCGCCCGTTTTCCCTATACTGATGAAGATGTGTTGTTAAAACGGCAACCACTGACTCTGAAAAATTCTACTTTTTGCCCAATTGTATATTATGTGCTGGAAAAATTAATGGCCGCGGCAAAATAATTAACGGACTGTACTAAATTATCCAATATCAATTAAATAATTATAAATTAGTCAGTTCCTCATAAGCAGCAGTCAAAGGCCTGTCAATCCCATCGCCTTTCCATTCGGGGGCGCCTGGTATTTCAGTTGCTTTTAATATTTCTGCTTTTGTTTTGCCTGCCTTAATTTGCTCACCCACAAAAATCAGTAGTTGATTTAAATAATTACGAAAAGCTGCAACATCATCTTTTGTAAGAACTGTATCATATCCTTCTGCAGAATGGCCGCACACAAATATTGTTTTCTTGTTAAAGGTAGTCGGGGCCTTGTCTAAAACCGTTATCCAACTGCTGATATTGGCACCTGCAGACCTGTCGATATACGGATGGCGGCGGTTAAAAACCA
>JBGSIG010000276.1:0-3325 GCA_041742655.1 Ferruginibacter sp.
GCCCATTCCCAGCGTATCCAGCATCATCTCCTGCCGGTCTTCGTAGGGTATTTTTTTTCCAAATATTTTTTCGGGTAGATGCCGGAGTTTAATCATGTCCTTGGTGTACAGATCAACATTAAACTCATTTACCTGTGTAAAATACCCTGGCCTTTTCTTAATAGCTTCACGAATAATCTGGTAGGCAGGATCTTCTGCATTACTCTTCACAACTACCTCTTTCATTACCAGCTTTTGCTCAGGCAACACAAAGGCGGCTTCTTGGTCCAGATTGACAACTACTATTTTTTTCTCCTGCGTTGCATAGCCTATGTGCTGGCAAACAACAGTGTAAGTGCCCGGTGCCACATTGATGGCAAACCTTGCCCTGTTATTGGCGCTGGCACCAATAGTAGTGCCTTTAATGGTTATGGAAGAGTAAGGCAACAGGTCGCCTTTATCACTAAATACCGTACCGTAAATTTTTTGAGCACTCGCTTTAATCGAAATGAGAAGAGAAATAAGCAATAAAATTTTCCGCATGGTATGAATTGTATTGCTACGAAATTAACAGGGAAACTGTTACCAAGGTGTAAAAGGGGAAACAAAATTTTATAATTGGACGGGCTACCTGGTTTTGCCGGTACGACGTTAAGACGCTTTTATTTCTTTCTTTTTAAACTTATCACAGTGAATAACATTAACGTTCATTAAGAAAATACCCTCTATTTCGGCCGATAGGGACACCGGCCGAGGCTGAGCGTGGCTGGTGTGCCCACCAATCACATGCGGCGACAATTTCAAATACACCCAACCAAAATTATTTTTACCTCTGCTGACTGGGGAACCAATAAACATTTTTTACATTTACACAAACAAAAAACAATGGAAACATTTAACGGTACTGTAGTAGCATTTAATCTGTTAATACAACAAAATAATTTTATAGATGCTTTGCATAGGTTTTATGATGATGAAGTGGTATCTGCCGATAATTTAAACCCTCCGCATGTAGGCAAAGCTGCACTAAAAGCCGAAGTAGAAAACTTTATGGCGAATGCAACTATCCATAAAATAGAACTTGTATCTGTAATGATCGAAAATAATTTATCTGTCACCAATTGGTATTATAATTTTGATCCTAAAAAATTAGGGGAGATAAGTGCACATCAACTTTCGGTGCAGCGTTGGAAAAACAATAAAATAATCCAGGAGAATCATTTTTATAACATATAGGTTTAACATGGCTGTTGTTACCACTAACAAAAGTTTGTTAAACCACAACTTCCGTTGCACCCTGCTTTATAAATGCCTTTGCAGCACGTTTTTTTCGTGCATTACTAATGCCCAACGGGTAATTAAATGATTTGTCTTTTTACAAATATCTGCGGAGGAATGTCTCCGAACACAAATTCCGTTACCTGGCATAAACACATTTTCCGATTTATTTCTTGCCCTTCATATTCTCTCATCATGTAATAGCCACCACCACTATGTACGTCACACTTTTCAATTAAAGTCAGCTTGTCTGCACCCTCAAATTGTTCCTTCGCTACATAGACCATTACTGAATTTTCATTTTCAACCATCATGTCAAGCATTTTGTCTGCACCAGCTACCATTTGCAGGTCGCCAATATTTCCACCCTGCTCAATAAATTCCGGCAGGTCAATATACCAGTCTTAATAAATTTATTGCCTTTCATGGTTGCAGTTGCTTAAGCCTGATAAATAAAAGCGTAAATACCATCGTAGTGATAACACAAAATCATCCCGCAAATTACCAGGAATACAAAATCGATCAATGTGCAAAATCAATTTCAAAATTCCCTTTTATTCTTTCAATGGAAGGATTAAAATAACCAAATTTAAGGTTGGGGAATTCTTCTCTTATCAGCTCCATCAGCTGCTTTACACCCATGCATTCGCCGGTTTCAGCAACACCAATTTTACCTAAGTACCAATCAGGATCAATATTAAAATTGCGCCATTGTATCATGCACAGGTCAGTTTCTTTTATCAGCTTTCGCAGCGCTTCGTATTCTTCAATACTATCCGTCATGCCAGGAAAAACAAAATAGTTGATACTCGTCCAGCCGCCATAGCTACGCATTACTTTAAGGCTCTCTAATAAATCTGAGAATACATAATTATTGGGCCGGTAGTAAGGAGTGTAAATGCTTTCCCTTGCCGAATTGGTGCTCACCCTCATGCTGTTTAAACCTGCTTCACACAAGGCTTTCACCGCATCGGGCTTACTGCCGTTTGTATTAATATTAATGCTTCCCTTTTTTGTATGCTTACGTATTTCAATAATGCTGTCCCTGATGGTTTCCCACATCAATAATGGTTCACCTTCGCAACCCTGGCCAAAACTAATTAAAGGAAATGGTGCCGTTTCTAAATGCGGCACGGTAAACTCAACAATCTCTTCCGGCGTAGGCCTGAATGTTAACCTGTCCTGCGTGCTTACAATGGTCTCTTCAACGGGTTGAAAACTAATACACCCAATACAGTTGGCATTGCAGGCCGGTGATGCCGGTACCGGGCACTCCCAACGGCCCATTGCTAAATTCCTTGCTGCAGGGCAGTTGTACGTCATGCAACAATTTTCCATTAAATGTTTTACCAGCCTGTTGTGAGGATATGTTTTAATAAGATAATCTGTACCACTTAAAATTTGTGCCTCATCATACCCTTCTGTTTCCTGGCGAATATCATTTTCTATGCGTATAGCAGGCACATAAAATTTATTATCAAACCAGCCTGCGGCTGTGTAACAAAATAATGGAAGTGTTGGTGCATCGGGTTGGGTTTCGTAAGCTGCCATGTATAGGCCCGTGTGCGCTGGTGGAATAAAAGCCGCTACTGCCCATCCTTTTTCGCATAAACGCATCTCGCCGGTTACAACATCAATACCTATTCCCTTTCTTCCGGGCAATTCATACAAATTACCGCCGTCTGGCAATTCAATCCAGTCTTCAGATTCTATGGGCAATGCATCCCAGCCACTACGGCCCGTTACGTATAATGAAGTGTCTTCAAATATATTTCCCGATCCGTCTGAGTATAAAATATATGTAGTCATTTTTAATGGATAAATGATAATTAATTAATGGATAATTTTTCAGGATTGCGGAAACTTAAATATCCACTATCCCACCATGTTATTGCCTGCAAAATTCGCTAATTTGTTGCAGTCCTCAATTTTTAAAATTTAGGGAAATTGAAACAGATTTTGGTTTGGACTTCCATGCCACCTGAAATTAATCTTTTCTGGAAGTTATAAATCCACTGCAAAAGGCATTAACGCCATTTTCATCCACAGAAACATCAGTTTCTGCAAT
>JBGSIG010000277.1:0-4228 GCA_041742655.1 Ferruginibacter sp.
TAACGAAAATAATTGGAGCATTTTTGAATAGAAAAACAAATAAAGCCCTCATCATTACTGGCTCAAAAGCCGCAGGTACATTAAAGTTTGTAATAAATTTATGTAAACAAAAAAGCGTGTGTACAATAGCAATATTTTATTTTATAGGATTTACTGAAAATCCGCCTACGTCGCCTGAAAAATTATTTCGAATTACTTTGCTGATGTAAGTTAGATTAATATCTGCTTTATATATCCCGGCCTGAACACCAGGAATTTCATTTCCGGAAAAATAAAACTCTCTGCCATTTTTATCCCACATGGGGCGAAAGCCTTTTTGATTGCCCAGCTTTTTTAAATCAGCTCCATCGGCGCCCATTGTATAAATAAAGCCATCAATACTTAATAATAATTTTTTACCATCCGGCGAATAGCTTGGGGTGCAGGCAGCTACATTATTTGCAGAAATTGCTTTTATCAATTTCTGTTCCTTTGTTTTCATATTCATTGTAAAAATCTTTACAGTCTTAATGCCTGTAATGGTTGGGTCGCCTTGTGTAAAAACCAGTAAGGAATCTCCCGGCGAAAAGGAACCACCGTATGCTTCTGTATTAATAGTTTGCCCCGGTTCAGGCACTTCAAAATTTGTTAAACGTTTTACACTTTGTCCGCATGGGCACATGGTGTACATTTCAATTACCTTTCTTCCGTTCCTGGGTATTTCAAGACTAAATATAACATGCTCATCATCTGTTGAGGCGGTTAACTGGTAAAAATTACGCACTTGTGTATCATTATCTTTATAAATAGCTTTAAAATCTTTACCATTTGGCTTTATACTGTAAATGCCGTTTTGATCGGGTTTGTCACTTTTTTTAATAAAATAAATGGTCCGCCCGTCAGCAGACCAGCCTGGATTATTCATGCTGGTGCCAATGGTATCCCCAAATACCGGTTCAAATGAACCACCGTCAGTTTCAACATACCAAAGGGTGGTGGTATTGTTATTTTCAATAAAAAAAGCTATTGCTTTTTGTGGTATTTTTTCAGGCTCCTCTTTTTTGCAGGAATAAAATGAAAGAACTACAGCGAATAAAAAAAAAGATCTGATATTCATGAGAAGCGTCTTATAAAATGATTTATTTGATTTGGTTGCAGTTATTAGGTGTAATAAATTGCCAGCAGTTTATTGCTGATAATTTTGCATAGTTACGCTGTTAAACATTTAAAGAAATGGCTGCTACCATTATTTAATTATTAATTCTTTTTTTAGAAAAATAGCTGTTATTAATTTATACCCTTCCGGCAAGTTTTATATAATTCCAGCCAATAATAAACAGCAGTATCAAAATCAGGTACAGGTAATAATTTTTGCGTAAACGGGTACCTGCATGAGCCATACCATAAGATGATAATATAAGCAACACCGGAACAACCGGCATGTGAAAACGTTCGGAAATAGCAAAGCCCGAGTTAGCCAAAACACCTAAATATCCAAAAGCAAAAAATAGTAATAAACTGCTATTGCGGAAGTCTTTTTTAAACAACCATACAATACCCGCCAATGTAAAAAAGGCATATATGTTGCGGATAAAATTAGCACTGATGAACATCCACAAAAGATCCTGTTCGGGCACAAATACAAAAGACGGGAAAGGAGCAATAAAAATAATGGCTAAAAAAAGTGGTACACCAGCGGCGAGCGCAAATTTATTACCGCCATCCCTTGATGCCCTGTATTGTAAATTATCTGCAACCGCTGTATCTCTTTTTGCAAGGTATTCGCCAATTTCATTCCCTATCTGGCTGTTAAAAACCAGGTAGCCAAAACCAATTAGCAAAAAAACGGCTGCTACTATATTTACAATTCTTGATTTAGGCGGGGCATAAAAGAAAACATAGGCAACAAAACTTGCCAAAGTAATGGCCGCCAATACAGTCCTAAACATAAACAGGGCATAAAAAAGAAATAGTAATGATGCAATTACCCACACATTCCTTTTTTGAAATTTTACAAAATGTACTATTTGATATAATAAAGCCATTACTAAAAAAACCATCACTGATTCTTTAAGATGCGTGCCGAGGTATAATAAAAAATTTGGTAGCAACAATGAAGCAACGCCGGCAATGCGGGCCACATGTTCTGATATCATTTTTTTTGTAAGCCGGTAAATAAGTAGTACGGTTAGTGTACTGAAAATGGCATTTATAATCCTGGCGGTTATTATGGAAGGCTCAAAAAATGTATAGATTGTTCCTAAAAATATATTGTATCCCTGGTCAGAAAAACTAATCCCGGAGAGGTAGCTACTAAAATTAAAATCAAATTGCCTGAGGTGCTGCGATACTGTAATGGCCGTACGGTGATAAAACAACGAATCAACAGCATTGTACTCAAAAGGAACTCCTGTTTCGGAAATGTAAAAAAAGTATAAAGCAACTGCGGCAGTAATACGAATAAATAAGGCAAATAAAAATAGCCGCCACTCAAAGGCCCGGGCAGGTATATTTTTCCACAGGTGGAAAATAAAATACGATCCTGCAAAATAAACTACAATGGAAATAAATCCGGCAACCAGGTAAAATACAGGAACCAGTTTTTCAAAAAATAAAATAATGATAAGGCAAAATGTTACCACTGCCATGGTGATAATTTGAAAGATCATCTTTTTATCCCAAAAGCCATTGCTGATCATTTATATTAATTTAGGCTTCCGTTTAAATAAAACTTTTTCTATCCTGGTGGCAATTATTTTTTTTATAAAAGCATAACTTTCCTTTAAAAAAGAAGCAGCTAAGATTATATAAATAAATAGCCCGGCAGCAAGGGTTAATAAACATACTAACCAACTATGGTAGTTGCCTTCTGATAAGTTTTTTACAAAAAACATTACCAGGCCCATCGGAATGCAACATAAAAACACAGGGGCTAGGTTTTTAAGCATTGTTGTAACGGGTAAGCTAATTATCTTATAAGCAAAATACCAACCTGGTATCCAAAGGAAAATTAAAAATGCAGCAGTGTATGATATTGCCACACCAAGTATACCCCATTGCAGGCCGAATATGATGGCTGTAATAATTATAATTGCATTGTATATACCCCACTTAAACATAATATCTGTGCGGCCGGTGGCTTTGTAAATCCACGCTGTGGTTATGCCGATAGTATCTATTAAACAGTATACACAAAACACCTGTAGTAAAGTTGCCACCTGCACCCACTTACTGCCTAATAGTAAAAGTATTATCGGCTTTGCGGCAACAAAAGTAAAAGTGATAAAAGGAAAAACTACAAATGCAATGAGCCTGGTTGATTTTAAATAGATCCTTTTTATTTCTGCTACATTATTTTTTAACGATACAAGTAAGGGAAACATTACCCTTGCAATCAGTTGGTTGGTTATGCTCAGCGGCTGTAACATTAAAAAATAGGCACGGCTGTAAATACCCAATGCAGCTACCCCAATGTATTTGCCAATTAAAAAATTATCAATATTACGGGATAGATAATTCAGCAGGTCGGCACCTACCAGGTTTACACTGAATTTATGAAGCTCTTTTAGTGAAGATGTTTTAAAAATGAAACCCGGTTTCCAGGATGAGGTGGCCCATAATACGATTGTACTAATTATTGCAATGAGCAGATATTGCCAAACCAGTGTCCACACTCCAAAACCTTTGTAAGCCAATACCAAAGCTACTGCACCGCTTATTACAATAGCAAATGCTTCCATATAAAAAAGCCTTTTAAATTCAAGCTTTTTTTGAAGCAATGTTTCCTGAACAATATTGAAAGAACCAATCAGGTAAATAAGCGAATATACCCTTGTGATGTTTTCTAAAGAAGGCTGGTGATATATACGGGCAATGAACGGCGCCAAAATTTGAAATATAATGGTAATCACCAGCCCCAGTATAACGTTGAGCCAGAATACAGAATTGTATTGCTGGTTATTGAATTCATCTTTTTGTATCAGTGCCGCACTAAACCCAAAGTTTTTTAAAATATCTGCCAGGCCCGAAAAAACTACAATCATTCCTAACAAACCAAAATCTTCCGGGCTAAGTATCCGTGCCAATACAATTTGAAAAATCAATTGAAAAAACTGCCGCAAAAATTTGGCAGCGGTACTCCAGCCAATTCCACTGATGGCCTTTTGAGAAAATGAGCTTGTTTGAGTGGCATTCATTATTTAGTGCAGGTTTTATACAATGCCTTTGTAGCTAATTAGTAAAATATTTA
>JBGSIG010000278.1:0-9190 GCA_041742655.1 Ferruginibacter sp.
CCTTACGCACATTTATACTCATGCCGATAGAATGTAAAATAAAATCTACACCGCCACCGAAATGTTCCTTTGCTTTCACTATCAGGTTCAATACATCTTCGTTGCTGCTTACATCGCAGGGTATCACCGGCGCATTTACTGCGGCGGCCAATTTATTAATTTCACCCATCCGCATGGCTACGGGTGCATTGGTCAGTAACAATTCGGCACCTTCCTCATGACAGCGCATAGCCGTTTTCCAGGCGATAGATTTTTCATCAAGGGCGCCGAAAATAATTCCTTTTTTTCCTTTTAGCAGGTTGTAAGACATAGCTTATTTTATTTTAGGTAGTAAATGTACTATTGTTATGCTGTAAAGAGAAAATCTTTAAAATGAATTATTGCAACCCCGGCAATAATAATGATCAACAGAATGGCAATACTGTTTAACAATAAAAAAAGTAAAAACCGCGGCAACGATTTACGGGGATTTAGCTTTTTCTGCAATAGGTGCTGCAATTGCCACACCGCATACATTGCAGCAACCCCCAGCAATAAAAGCAATGTTTTTTTGTACAACTCTCCATTTTTTAATTACTAATTGCCCACCATTTCCCGGGCGTTTTCCAGCGCTGCCGCCGTGGGCTTTTCTCCGCTTAGCATTTGCGCTATTGTTGTTATTCTTTCGTCGTTTGTCAGCAGGCGTATGGCAGTTTGTATTTTATCGCCCTTAATACTTTTGTACACAAAATAATGCGCATCGGCCCTGGCAGCTATTTGCGGCTGATGCGTAATGGAAATTAACTGGTGTGCTGTTGACAGCTCTTTCATAATTACCCCAACCTGTTTGGCTGCTTCACCACTTATGCCCGTATCTATTTCATCAAATATTAAAGTGGGCAATTGTAATTTTTTTGCCACCAGTGATTTTATACAAAGCATCAAACGGCTCAACTCACCGCCACTCGCCACTTTACGCAAGGCTTCAAACCTGTTGCTTTTGTTGGCATCGAATAACAATTCAATGGTGTCGGTGCCATCTCTATTTAAAGGCACTGTTTGCAACAGTACTTTTATGGCGGCATTGGGCATACCTACCTGGGCCAGTAAAATGTTCACTTTTTCTGTAAAAGGTTTAATAGCCTTATTGCGGTTTGCCGAAATAATTGCAGCAAGTTGTTCGCAGTTTTTTAACAGCTTTTGTGTTGCCTGTTCTTTTGCTGCAATTGCTTCACCTATGTTCAAAATATCATATAATTTTTGCTGAAGATTATCCTTTATCCTCAATAATTCGTTTGTAGAATTTACATTGTGCTTTTTTAATAATTTATAGCCAAGCGAAATTTTATCATTCACAATTTGTATCCTTTCAGGACTGTATTGTACTGCGTTATCAATACTTTCCAATTCTTCTCCAATATCCAGCAACTCGGCCTGCGCACTCAATAAACGTTTGGTAAGGTCTTCGATAGAACCATGGTATTGCTGCAGCCCATTTAATTTATTGCCAAGCACTTTTAATTGCTGCACCATCGGCTGCTCACTGTCTTTTAGTTCAAAATAAACAGCACTTAATTGCTGCTTCACGTTTTCAGCGTTGCTTAATAATTTTAGCTCTGCATCCAGTTCTTCCAGTTCATTTTCTTTCAACTCAGCTTCTTCCAGTTCATCAAACAAAAACTGGTTATAATCCAATGCTGCGCTGGCCTCAGACTGCTGCTGCACCATTTCATTCAATTCTTTTCTTACTTTGCTGTATTCATTAAAAACAGCAACATATTCAGTAAGCAAACTGCCGTTGCCAGCTACTGCATCCAATACCTCCTTTTGAAAATCGCTGTCACCCAGTTCCAGTGTATCAAACTGCTGGTGCAGGTCAACCAACAATGAACTTAATCTTTTCAACTGCATCAGGTTTACTGGTGTATCGTTGATAAAAGCCCTCGATTTTCCGTTTACAGCTATCTCTCTCCTAAGCACTAATTCTTCTTCCTGGTCCAGCTCATTCGTTTTCAAAAACTGTTTTATCTCTTTGCCTTCTGTTGTTTTAAAAAAGCCTTCCACTACACATTTTTTTTCTTTGTTCATTAGTGCGGTACTTTCTGCACGCTCACCCAATATAAGGCTCAGGGCACCCATTAGAATGCTTTTTCCTGCACCGGTCTCGCCCGTAATAATGTTTAGGTTATCGCTAAAGTCAATTGCCAGCTCATCAATGATGGCGTAGTTTTGTATGTGCAGTTTTTGAAGCATAGTTGAAGTAGCAAATTAGTTTTTTTTTCGTCGAATTACCCAAATTTTCAAGTGCATTTAAAATTATTGAAGCATAATTTTGTCGTTAAGGTGTTAAGACGTTTTTATTTCTTTAGTGCCTCCACGGCGCAACGCCTTAACGGCCATTTACCATTTTGCGCCGTAGGCGGGTCGCCGCCAACAAGCAGCAGAGCTTCAACCGATAGCCAGGATTTTAAATGCACCCAAATTTTCGGCAATTAAAAAAGTTGTGGTACAAAAAAAGCACTTCAAATCCTGAAGTGCTTTTTTCATTGTTCCTTATGGCGATTATTTTATTTCAATACTGTCGTTTAAATCCACATCTACCAAAATACGTCCACAGTTTTCGCAAACAATTACTTTTTTGCGCAATTTAATTTCACTTTGCTTTTGGGGAGGAATGGCATGAAAACATCCACCGCAACTATCTCTTTCAACCGGCACTACCGCCAATCCATTGCGGTAATTTTTACGGATGCGATCGTAGCTTAACAACAAGCGTTCATCTACATGGCTTCTTGCTTCAGTAGCCTCTTTATTGTATTGCTTTTCTTCTTTTTCAGTTTCTGCAATAATTTTTTCCAACTCTCCTTTTTTGCCGCTCAGGTTACCTTCTTTAACGCCTACTGCTTTCTTTGCTGAGTCCAATTGCTTGGCTTTTTCGCCAATTTCTTCGGTAGCATCTTTGATATGTTTTTCGCAAAGTTTTACTTCCAGTGTCTGCATTTCCATTTCTTTATTAATGGCTTCAAACTCACGGTTATTCTTTACGTTCTCGCTTTGCTTTTCGTATTTTTTTACCAAAGCATCAGCTTCCTTAATAGCTTCTCTTTTTTGGTTAATAAATTCCTGCATGCCATTTATTTCTTCTTCAACACGGGTCTGACGGGCATGTAAGCCTTCAATTTCATCTTCAAGGTCCTTCACCTCAATGGGCAATTCGCCTTTTAATATTTGAATTTCATCCAGCTTGCAATCCACTTTTTGTAAATGAACAAGCGATGTTAACTTTTCTTCAACAGAGAAATCTTTTACTGCGGCCATATTATTATTTGAAATTTATTGTTTTTAAGTTGTGTTACCGGCATTTTAGCAAGAATCAACAAAAACTTTCTCTCTAACCCTTCAATTTGCTACCTAATTCTTTATTACAATGCCTCATTTTAAACAAAGTAACTAACCGGGTTGGTTTTGACCCTTGTTTTTAGGACGGCAAAGTTAGGGAATTTTTCACTCAAAATATCAAATAAAAGGTCAATGGTGTACTGTTCGCTTTCAAAATGGCCAATATCGGCAATTACCAGTTTGTCGTTAGCATCAAAAAATTCGTGGTACTTAACATCCCCGGTAATGTAGAAGTCAGCACCAGCCGCCACTGCGGCTGCAATTATAAAACTTCCAGCTCCCCCGCAAAGGGCTATTTTTTGTACAGGTTTATCCAATAAAGGTGTGTGCTTAATAACACTCAGTCCAAATGCTGTTTTTAATTGTTTCAAAAATTCAACCTCTCCTTTCGGCTCTGCCAATTCTGCAATCATTCCGCTGCCAATCTTGCTGTGCTTATTATCAATTGTAAACATATCATACGCTACTTCTTCGTATGGATGTGCTGTCAACAATGTTTTAATGATATCATTCTGTGCCCAGGCTGGAAAAACCATTTCAATCCTGAATTCTTTTTCATTATGTTTTTCACCGGGTTTGCCAACAAATGGGTCGGTGTTTTCAGCTCCTTTAAAAGTTCCTTCGCCCTCAACAGAAAAACTGCATTCGTTGTAATTACCAATATGCCCGGCTCCGGCGGTAAATAAAGCGACACGAACATGTTCAACATGTGCAGCAGGTACAAAAGTCACCAGTTTTTTTACCACACCTTTTTTGGGCGACAATATATGCCGGTTAATCAATCCCAACTGGTCGGCCATTTTTGCATTTACCCCTGTCAACACATTATCGAGGTTAGTATGAATGGCATAAATGGCTATATCATTTTTAATAGCCCTAATGATAGTTTTTTCAACATAATTTTTACCGGTTATTTTTTTTAACCCGCCGAAAATAATAGGATGATGCGCAACAATGAGATTACATTTTTTTTCAATAGCTTCCATCACTACTGCCTCTGTTGCATCCAACGTGCTAATAATACCACTGCAATTCCAGTCTGCGTTGCCCGTTAATAATCCTGCATTATCATAACTTTCCTGTAAACTTGCAGGCGCAATTGTTTCTAAAAAAGAAATGATTTCCTGAATTTTCATATAACAAAAAAATTGAAATAGATGAACAGTACTGAATTATATACTGACTACAAAACAAAGATGCAAAAAATTGCTGATGTAAAATACGCCGCTGCCGTTTTGCAATGGGACCAGGAGACATACCTGCCTGTAAAAGGGAGTAATTTTAGGGGCAGGCAATTGGCTACATTAAGTGAATTGGCCCACCAACAATTTACAACTGAGGCAATGGGTGCACTGTTGAATGAATTAAATAGCAGGGAAGATTTGACTGGCAATGAAAAAAGAAATGTACAACTAAGCCTTGAAGATTACAACCGCAATAAAAAACTAAGCAGCGATTTTGTAAGAAAAATGAGCGAGACTGTTACCACTTCGTATCATGCGTGGGTACAGGCACGCAGCGATAATTCTTTCAAAAATTTTCAGCAACCACTGCATAACTTAATCGACTTAAAAAAAGCCGAAGCAGACTTGCTCGGCTACGAGCATCATCCTTACAATGCCTTAATGAATGATTATGATAAAGGGCTAACTGTTGCGACTGTAGATGCCATCTTCGACAATTTAAAGCCCCAATTATTAATCCTTCTTGAATCAATAAAAAATAAACCACAGGTTGGTAACTCATTTTTGCACCAGCATTTTAATAAAGACGACCAATGGAAATTTGGAATGCAGACGTTGCAACAAATTGGTTTTGATTTTGAAGCTGGACGCCAGGATATAAGTGTACACCCTTTTACCACCAGTTTTAATAACCAGGATGTAAGGGTTACTACAAGAATTGACGAAAATGATTTGGGCAACATGACATGGAGCTGCATTCACGAAGGTGGCCATGCACTCTATGAACAAGGTTTGCCTGCTGAGGAATATGGCCTGCCGTTAAGCGAATATTGCAGCTTGAGTATTCATGAAAGCCAAAGCCGCCTATGGGAAAACTCAGTTGGACGTGGGCTTCCCTTTTGGAAACACAATTTTCCCCTTTTAAAAACGTTGTTTCCTGAACAATCTAAGAATTTGACAGTTGATACATTTTATAAAGGCATTAACCGGGTTGAGCCTTCATTAATAAGAACCGAGGCGGATGAACTGACCTACCATTTTCATGTGATGATAAGGTATGAAATTGAAAAGATGTTGATTGATGGAAGTATATCTACAAAAGATATTCCGGCATACTGGAATGAGCATTATCAACAATATTTGGGTGTTACTGTTCCTGATGACAAAAGAGGCTGTTTGCAGGATATTCACTGGAGCCATGGAAGTTTTGGATATTTTGCTACATATAGTTTGGGAAGTATGTATGCTGCGCAACTTTTTGCGGCAATTGAAAAACAAAATGCATTGGTAAATAAGGAAGTGGCTGAGGGAAACACAGGCAATATTTTGAATTGGCTTAGACAGAACATACATCAATACGGCCGCCAATATACCTCGCAGGAACTTTGTAAAAAAGCAACCGGCGAACCTTTGAATACAAAATATTTTATTGAATATGCCACAAAGAAATTTAACGGTATTTATAACTAATACATTAAAAAATATGCCTGCTGCATTTTATAAGGGAAGATTTATTATCGCGGTTATTTGTGCGTTGTTACTTCTATTGTTTAGCTGCAAAAAATTAGCCCTGGTAAATGCCGATCAAGCCACGCTTGAAAAATATTTTGCTCAAG
The DNA here is from genome assembly GCA_041742655.1 of Ferruginibacter sp. Taxonomy (GTDB): domain Bacteria; phylum Bacteroidota; class Bacteroidia; order Chitinophagales; family Chitinophagaceae; genus Ferruginibacter. The sequence continues at coordinate 6,179 of JBGSIG010000278.1, forward strand.
AGGTATTAAACAAAACCTTCGTTGTAGACTTCGCCAGCGATAGCAGCGTAGACATTACAGGCAACTACACTGGGTATGATTTTGTGCTAACAAATACTACATCTTATTATGAGGGTAACATGACCGGTACCAAAAGTGGGGTTACTTATTCCGGCACATGGTTGAGCAATAGTGATTATAGTAAACTTATTATTACGCTCAATGCTCCTGCAATACCTTCCGAATTTGCTTTTTTAAACCGCGAATGGAAGTTCACAAAAAAAGACGTTCCTGTATTAAAATTGGCTCCATGGGGTAGTACCGATCCCAAAGTATTACATATGCGCAGGCTATAGTTACGGAGCTTTCAAAACCCCACTCAATCTTTTCCACTACTGCTTTTTCCCCTCTTACTCATTTAAAATCAATGCATTCAGTCCTATATAATGCCCGTATAAAATCAATTTTATTTATATGATAATATACTAAAATTTACGATCCCACGTTTTATAAAGGCATTTAAAGCTACCGAAGAAACTTAAACTCTGAACCCTCATGAAAAACAATGTGCACAATCTATTGTGTTGCATACTGGTACTGCTATTTTCGTTGCAGTCAAAGTCGCAGGACGTTCAGTTCTTCCCGTCTTCCCAAAACCAACCATTAAACAATACTGTACAACTAAATTCTTTTGAATTTGATTTAGTTTACAAAGTGACTTTTAGTGCTCCAATAAAACATATTTTTTCACCTTTCTTATTATCTGGATATCTATTTAAAAACAATGTCAAAAGTCGTGTGCTAACAACCTAAGATCTTTTGTTTTTATGGATTGTTTGGATAACAAGAGACCCCCTTTTAAGGGGGTTTTTTATTGTATTAATAAATCCGGTGAGGCTTTATTTTGCGGTAATTTTATCAGTGCTTATCAGCTCCATGTTGTTCTTATAACCCGTAACCAATTACCATGCATAATGTTTGCTATATCTAAATCGGAGTAACCTCTTTTTAAAAGTATGGCAGGGATATTTTGCAAGTCAGCAATTGTGTCAAGATCGTATGGCGATTGTTCTTTACCATAGCCACCATCCAGGTCGGTGCCCAATCCTACATGCAAGGTGTTTCCTGCAATCTGGCAGATATGATCCATATGATCAATTATTTTTTCAATATTGCAATTCATTTGTTGTGGTATCGATTTCCCCCGCTCCCATCCAGGCACTATCATCCACGCATCAAAAGCACCACCAATTATAGCGCCCCGGTCAATTAATACTTTTATCATTTCATCGCTGAATTGCCGGTTGTGATTTACCAGTGCACGGCAGTTATTATGACTTGCCCAAACAGGCCCGTTAAATATTTCCATTGCATCCCAAAATGCGTCATCACATAGATGCGTGGCATCAAGAATAATATTCAGTCTGTCCATTTCTTTCAGCAAATTTTTTCCCCGTTTATTCAAATGACCCGTTGCATCTGTGCCATTTGCATACCTACCCGGGCCGTAATGCGCAGGGCCAATTGCACGCAGACCATATTCATAAGCAGTGTGCAAATTATCCAGCGTTACCATCGAGTCGGCACCTTCTAAACTAAGTATATACCCAATTGGTTTTTTATCATTGGGCTCATCATTTGTCCATAATGCAAGATGCTTTTCCAATCCCGCTTTGTCTTTTATCATCACCATTTCACCACAGGCTTCCATTGATTTGTACCAGGCAAGTTGTCCCTGCGTTTGCGCCCACGCCTGTTCTGCTGAGTGCCAGCCAGGTAACGAATTTTCCGGAGTTACGTATCTTGCTATTTGTGTTGCTACCACCAATCCGATACTCCCTTTTCGCAGTTCAGGAAATGCAACGGTACCTCTTCCCCTATCTGGTTTATCAGTTAATTTATTTTCTCTTTCCCGAATGTCAAAAACAGTTTTACGCAGGTCACGATTCCATTCCATTGCGTTCATGCTAAGGTCTAAATGCGCATCAATTGTAAACATGTTCTATGTGGGTTTTATGAAAAGTTTGAAATGAATGTGAGTGATGAGTTGTCAGTAGTGAATCGTGAGTTTACTTCGTTATTCACCACTCACATAAACAGTGGCTTTAAGTTTACCATAACACTATATATTTATTCTTCTATCTCTTGCAACTACTTTCCATTCATTTGTTGCTACATTATTTTCAATTACCACTACTCTTTCATATAATGCAACTGTGGGACAAATATGCACAGGTACGCCGTAAAGCACATCTCCAATTTTAAATAAACCAGCATCAGGAACTTTGGCAACTAAATGTTCTTCGCTTTGCGAAACTGGTGCGGCTTCGGGTGCATTTAAAAAATGTACTCTTGGAAAAGGATTTTCTGCCGCCACAGATTTATGGCCAAGGTCAGTTGTAATGGTATGCCCATCTACAATTGAAACAACTCGTGTTATTACCAATGCTGCATAATTAAACGGCTCATCGGGCATGGTGTGTTTGTAACCCCAGTCCCAGAATACAAATGTACCCGGACTACATTCTACATTCGTTTGTTCTGCATATATCGGAAATGTTGGAGAACCTCCTGCAACAATTGCCATCGATCTTTTTGCCGCTGCTTCAATGGTGGCAGCAAGGATGGCTACTTTACCGAAAGCGCTTTCAACATTATGTCTACGCTGGGTAACATCTGTATCTCTTATATGCCCATCGTAACCATGCAGGCCAATAATTCTAATGGCAGGCAACAATTCAACCGCTTCAAATAATTGTGTTGCGTGGGTGGCGAGAATACCGGTTCTATTCATGCCCGTATTTAAATCAATGAACACGTTGAGCGATAATTTTTTTTTGGAAAATGTCATTGATAAATGTTCTGCAGCGTGGATATTATCGATAACACAGGAGAAAATTGTTGCCGGATATTTTTCAACCAATGCGGCCAAACGATTTACTTTTGGCCCAACCGGCTGATAAGATAATAGAACATCCGGCGCTTTAATCATGGCCAGCATTTCTGCTTCTGCTATGGTAGCACATTTAAATT
>JBGSIG010000279.1:0-3259 GCA_041742655.1 Ferruginibacter sp.
TTGCGGCCTGTTCGCCACCCATTACGGCAATTTTCGCCGTAGGCCATGCGTAAATAAACCGTGGGTCGTATGCTTTGCCACACATGGCATAATTGCCGGCACCATAACTGTTGCCAACAATAATTGTAATTTTTGGAACCACTGAATTGGCTACCGCGTTTACCATTTTGGCACCATCTTTAATAATGCCGGAATGTTCGCTGCGGCTACCCACCATAAACCCGGTTACATCCTGCAAAAAAACTAAGGGTATTTTTTTCTGATTGCAGTTCATTATAAAACGAGCTGATTTATCGGCGCTGTCATTGTATATAACACCGCCCAATTGCATTTCGCCTTTTTTATTTTTTACCACCAGGCGCTGGTTGGCAACAATGCCAACGGCCCAACCTTCAATGCGGGCATAGCCACATACAATTGTTTTGCCATAATCTTCTTTAAACTGGTCAAAGCTATCCCCATCCACAATGCACTCAATCAAATCCACTACATCATAAGGTTTTGTATTGCCTTCGCTCATGATGCCATAAATTTTATCGACTTCATTTTTAGCAGGCACTGCATCTATCCTGTCAAAACCTGCATCATCTTCTTTACCCAGTTTATTGATAATATTTTTTATGTGGTCAAGGCATTCCTCTTCTGTTTTAAATTTATAATCAGCAATACCACTTATTTCAGTGTGGGTTACTGCACCGCCGAGTGTCTCATTGTCTACCTCTTCGCCAATGGCTGCTTTTACCAGGTAAGGTCCTGCAAGGTAAATGGACCCATGGCCTTCCACCATCAGTGTTTCATCACTCATAATGGGCAGGTAGGCACCACCTGCCACACAGGCACCCATAACGGCGGCTATTTGAGTAATGCCCATTGCACTCATTTTTGCATTGTTGCGAAACACTCTTCCAAAATGTTCCTTGTCCGGAAAAATTTCATCCTGCATGGGTAAATACACACCGGCACTATCAACCAAATAAATCACCGGCAACCTGTTTTCCATTGCAATTTCCTGCATGCGCAAATTCTTTTTTCCTGTAATGGGGAACCATGCGCCTGCTTTTACAGTTTGGTCGTTGGCCACAATTACGCATTGCCTTCCACTCACGTAACCTACGCCACTAACAGTTCCGCCTGCAGGGCAGCCTCCTTCGCTGGTGTACATTTCATAACCGGCGAAGGCACCAATTTCTACAAAAGGTTTTCCTTTATCGCAGAGATAGGCTATTCTTTCCCGTGCAAGGAGCTTGCTTCTTTCTTTTTGTTTTTGAATTGCTTTTTTACCACCGCCTTCGTAGATCTCATCTAACTTTTGCTTTACATGGCTAAAAGCAAGTTTCATGGCGTCTTCGTTTTTGTTGAAAGTTAAATCCATAGTGATGTATTTTTTCGCTAAAGCAATGAAGCACTAAGTTATTGAAATGTTTGCACCTATGCCGCATCTGCCGACAAGCAGTTGCTGGAAGAAATGAACATAGAAACTATTGTTTTTGCAGAAGTGACTGGCACAATGCAGCCTACAGATAACAAGACCGGTTTGGGCCGGCGGCGACCGTGGTGTTCTACACCTTCACATAAATTTTCTTCTTATCCATAAAATAACCTACCAGCCAGCAAACAAGCATCACGCTTAGTGCAAAAAGCAAAGAGCCAAAGTAAGCTCCGGCATTTATATAAATAGTATCGTACAGCCATTTGTACACGGAAACATTTGGATGTACATTGAAAACATACAACAGGATTACTCCCAGTTCGGAAAGCAGGTAAATGAATAAAGGGTTGCGTCCAAAAACTTCAAAAAAGTAGGTCCATTTTGATTTGTGTAAAAAATCGATAACATAAATTATGGCAGCAATAATTAGGCAGTCAAGGCCAACCGTTAGTAAAACAAAAGAGCTTGACCATAACTTTTTGTTTACCGGAAAAAAGAAATTCAATGTCCATGCAATTGCCATCAAGGCAAGTCCTGTCAACAATAATTTTGTAAGTGTCTCGTATGTTTTACCATGTTTTTGTATAAAGCTGCCGGCCACAAAACCGCCAACTACATTTGCAATAGCAGGCAGAGTGCTTAATAATCCTTCGGGGTCAAAAGCTACGCCCTCGCCATGGTATAAATGCGCATCGCCCAATAACCATTTGTCTAATAAATTGCCGGCATTTCCTTCCATGCTAAAGGGATCGCCCTGCCCAAACGACAATAATATTATCCAATACAATATCAACAGGGAAATACTAATAATAAGTGTAAGTTTTGGTTTTAAAAAATACAACATCAGCGCAGCTATACCATAACACAATGCAATGCGCTGCAGTACGCCAAATACGCGGGTTTCGCTAAATGGCGCAAATATCAAATTGCCATCCACCTGTTTTACAAACGGAAACCAATACATTAAATAACCAAGTAAAAAAATGATGAATGTGCGTTTTAATATTTTCCATACCACGGTGCCTGCTGGCAGGCTGTTCCACTTTGGCATTACAAAACTTAAGGCATTACCTACAGCAAATAAGAATGATGGGAACACCAGGTCAGTGGGTGTAAATCCGTGCCAGTGGGCGTGTAATAATGGTGAGTAGGTAGTAGCGCCATTGCCCGGCGTATTTACTACTATCATAAAGCAAATCGTCATGCCCCTAAAAACATCGAGTGCAGAAAACCTTTGTGTGGCCGTCATAAATGGGTTGTAATTTTTTTCAATGTACAGAAATATCGTATAAAATAAGAATTGAATTTTTACGATAAGGTATATACGAATTGTTTCTGGCTGACCTCGGTAAAACAGCAATACGTCGTCGTTAATATATAGGGGCAAAAAAAAGCAACCTGAAATTAATCAGGTTGCCACAGTATTTTAAAGGATAATGTATGGTAGTATAAAAAAATTAGCTAAATAAACCACCTTTTTTCAAGGTGCGTGTTCCTTCGCCAATCAAAAATCCATTTTGGTAAATTTGAATTACATAACTTCCAATCTCGAATTTCTCACCCGGGTTAAAAGCAAATTCAACATTTTTCTTTGTTCCAGTTTGAAGATCAACGGTCACTTTGGCCGTGAAAGGTTTGTCTCCATCATCACGTGTAGTGAAGGTGCCAGATCCTAATTTGTCAGCAGATACCGGTTTGCCATCGGGACCTGTAACACATACATACACATCTGTATTACCAGACTGAATGATACGGTTAGATACATCAAATGAAATAACGATTTTATCAACGCGTTTTGCAGTGGTAGTTGCTTTCTCTTTTCCGTTCTTC
>JBGSIG010000280.1:0-12229 GCA_041742655.1 Ferruginibacter sp.
AAGTAAATACCTGGCCTATGAAATTAATTGTTTAATGATTTTTTATAAAGCAACAACTATGAATATGTTCAATTTATTTAAAGAACGTCCGCACGACGTAAAAGCCATCCGCAATATTTTATTGCAATCTATAAAAGAAAAAATGCAAAGGGCACAGGGTGGAGAAGGCTCCAATATTATGGGCGTGTATATTTTTATCAGTTGCAGCGATGCAGAAAAACATTTGTATGAAGCGGCGGTGTTTGAGAATGTACCGGGAAAATTTAAAATTGAAGAGGTGCAAAAAATAGCAGATGATTATGCAATTACTTTATCACCCACATTCAAATTTGAAGTAGCCTTTACGGATGAATTTCCGCCGCAGGCAGAAGCGGTAAAAGATATTAATGCGGCCATTTTTATCTCCACCAAAAAATCGGGCATGGGCAACAATGTTAGCCGTGCATTTATAAATATATTAAATGGTGAAGCAGAAAATGATAGTTATTCAATTGACCCAGCTTGCGGAAGAATAAATATCGGCAGAGAAACAAAAGTACAGGCAGCAGGAAATTATATGAGAAAGAATGCCATTGCTTTCAAGTCGAGCGAAGCCAATCGTTCTGTAAGCCGCCAGCATGCACACATTGAATGGAATGCAGACAGCGGTTCGTTTTTGGTTTTTGCAGACGAAGGCGGAATACCGCCCAACAACAAAATGAAAGTGCGTACACCCGAAGGCACTTTGATAAAAATGCAGGCCATTGAAGTGGGCCATCGCCTGCAACAGGGCGATCAAATTATTTTAGGCGATTCAGCCGTACTTGAATTTACTTATTCGGGAAGCAATCAATAATATTAATGGCAAAAGTATTTACCATAACAGAAGGAGTAGAAAATCTCGGGGCATTAAAATCGGGCGGGCAGGGTTCCGTATATAAAGCAAGAAAGACCGGCGAAATTATTACGGCCATCAAAATTTTGCCTACACCCATCGCCAGTGAAACTGAGGAGGATAAGCATTTTGCTTCTTTTCAAAATGAAGTGCAAAAGTTAAAAAAGGTAAATGAGGTTAACAATCCCAATGTGGTAAGCATCATTGCATCGGGCATTACCAGCTCCGGCAATCTTCCCTATATTGAAATGGAATATATTGAAGGCCCCGACCTGGGTGAATTGCTGAAGACGCCATACGATGCGGTTTTTACCATCAAGGAAACCATTAAAGTAGCAGAGCAGTTATCGAATGCATTGGCGCATTGTCACCGGGCAAACATAAAGCATGGCGATTTAAAAAGTAACAACGTAAAATTTAACCAACGCACCGGCAATTATATTTTGCTGGATTTTGGTTTGTCTGTAATGTCTGATGAACAGCGGCGTACCAGTATCCGCTATGCAGGTGCAATAGAATTTATGGCACCAGAGCAAAGCAATGGCGAAACGCTTTTTGAAACAGACATTTACAGTTTAGGAATTATTCTTTTTGAATTGGTGGCAGGCACGGTGCCTTTTCCATTAACCAACAAAGGAGAGATGGCCCGCAATGCCGTAATGCTGGCGCATATGGAAACGTTACCACCGGATATGGTTACGCTGCGCAGGGATGCGATGCCTGCAGCATGGAGTAATGATAAAAGAGAAAGAGAAATGCAGATACCTCCGTGGCTGCTGGGGTTGGTTTATAAATGCCTTGAAAAAAATCCGGCCAAACGTTTTAAGAACGGCTATGAATTGCAGGAATTTATCCAGATGGCCGAGGTTTCTGAAGAACCCAAAAAAGTAGCGGCTATACCAGTTGTGGAAACCGCTATGTTTCACGTTGATGAATCAGTCTGGCGAAAGGAAGTTCAAAAACTTCAGGCACAGGTTTCGGAGCAGGAAGAATTGTTGAACCAATTAAGATACCAGGTGGTGGTAAAAGACAAAGCATTGTACCAGGCAAAGTTTCACAAAACAAAGGGGGCATCGAGATTTTTATTTTTGTTTGTAATGATGATGGCGATGGGCCTGGCGGGTTATACGGCTTATATTACTTTCTATAACCCAGACAGTAATGTACAAAACACATCGCCAGTTTTGCCAGTTGAAAGCAACGCAAAATTTATTGCAGATACACCTGTTGTTGCTACACCTGCCCCTGTCAAAATACCGGATGAAAAAATAATAAAGAAAATAAACACAATTGCCATAAAGGAAAAAAGAGAGCCGAAAAGAAAGATTGAATTTGAAGAGGAATCAATAACAAGCAATAGAAATAATATAACCAGGGAATATGAAATAATTAATACAGCCTATTTTCATTCGGCACCCGATACCAGCAGCAGAACCAACTTTTACCTGACCGCCGGACAAACGGAACTTACAACAACGGATGAAAAAAATAATTTCATCTATGTGTTATTTAAAAGCGGTGATGGCAAAACTACCAGCGGATGGCTGTTGAAAAAAGATATTCTGCTGGCTGGCAAAGAATAGCCTGAGTATGATTTTCGAGATTATTTATGTATTGGGTTAGGTATTTTTGAAGCAGTTCTTACTTGTTAAGTTAACCATAAATTAGCCATAGAGACTGACCTACTTTCACCATTGACCATTCTCCATTCACACATTAGATTCTTCTATTGATTTCTCTTAATACTTCCGCCCGGGTGGCTGCAGTTAAAGTTTTATAATTAATCCAGTCATATTTTAACCTGCCCGTAAAATACAATAAAGCTTCGCTCATTCTTCTTCTTAACAGGCCGCCAACTTCTTTGCCGTTGTCGAACCGCCAGCTAAAAAAATTATTGACAATTTGAATGTCGTTTAATTTATTGTTCAACGTTTTTAATAAAGTGCTTTTCTGCAAAGCACCGGTTCCGACATTGTAGGCAAAATCAACCATTGCATCAAATTGATTTTGGTTGATGTCATCTCTTGTAAGTACAATCACTCTTTCAATTTTATTCTTCATCTCAAATCTAAAATAGTCATACATCTGTTCTCTTGTAATAGTATCACCTCTCTTAACCTTAGCACCGTTTGGATATTGGATCGTACCAATGCCTATCGTCCAAACCCCGCCACTGTCGAGGTAAGCTTTTAACCATTTTGGATTGTCCGGGGCACCGCCACATTCATAATACTGTGCCAATTTAATCCCCTGTTCACTTATACTTGCTATCATTTTTAAAAATTTTAAAAGTTAGAAAATAGAGGAAAAAGAGGAATTAGAAAAGTAATATTTTAAAATCTTTTAAAGAAGCTTTTATTCCCAAATGTTTTTTCATGTGTAAAACTATTCATAGGATGGTTATCGATATCTGCAAACTACCAGCCATTGACGATAATTAATTTTTTAGTTTAACCGTGCCACTACATACGTCACCTTCTTCATTTCCTGCAAGCCATACCCTCAGCGTCTTTATTCTTGCTGTTGTAATTTCTTCCATTAAATGTGCTTTGCACATAGGAGTGGATGTTCCCGAGTAATCATTACCAGGATATTTCATCTTCACTTCTGCATCTCGGAATCGAATCCAAATTTTTTGAGCCCACCTCAAATTTTTAATGAAAACAGTATCAGCCGAATACTCATGCAAGATTTGTTTGTAAACTTTGTTGAGTTCCAAATCTTGTTTTTTAAACGAACTAATTGCCTGTTGGTTCATGTCAGCCTGGGTTTGCGCCATTGCAGGCTCAACGGCCATCAATACAAAAGATGCCATTACAGTAAATAATATTTTCTTTAGATTCTTCATGTTTTTATTAAAAAAAAGGTTTTAATACTCTATGTAAATATACTTCATGTACTGTATTCATTATTTTAAAAGCTATCGTGATGGGGAGATCGCTGGAAAAAATTCAATGGGTATCGTTCTCAAAGGAAACCAGCGCTGAACTAAAAGTTGTCGGGAGTAGTTTTCGATCTGAGTATTGAAATGCAAATATTAATCTTTATTGAATGATTGTTTAGCAGGTTATCATTGCCTGCCTTAAGTTCGGTGTGTGAGGCATTTTACTTATTTTTAAGGATAGGTATGAAATATTGCAGGTTAATTTTATTGTGGCTTATATTATTAGTTTCCGGTAAAGGAAGCGCCCAAGACAGTATTTATGTTTCTTCAAAAATAAAAGAGAACGTAGAAATTGATAAGATTCAGCAAATGCTGTTCACCGAATTAAGGCTGGGGGATTCCCTTCATGCCCCAGAATTCAAAGAACTTAAGTATCAATTAACGAATTCAATTATTTCAAAAGTTGACGAGCTGCAACTAGGGATAGAAACTGATTCTCTGATGGATGAGGAACAAAGAATTAAATTTTTGACTGGTTTAAAAACCTGTTTGAATTCTTATTTATTAGCTTACAATGACAAGCAGATCGGCGCTGATAGATTACCTTCTTTAATTTCCGCATATTCAAAAGCCACAGTTATCGGTAGAACGGGAACTTCCATAATTGGTGTATTAAGAGAAATTGATTATAAAAATGCACTGATAATAATTAGTTGTTTTCCCTACCAAAACAGCCAGGTTTTAAATACCGATAGAGAGTTGTGGATGCAGCATGTGTATCAGAAATATCCGGATAAGATTTTCCCGGTTTTATTTGCATTTCCGGATGTTGCTGTTGCTGATAGTTTGATATCAATATTGGCCCGCAGGAATCCAGGGGATTTATATACATACAGCCAGGCAAAGGCTTCAGCACTTGGAAAGAAAATACATGCCAGTAAAGATACCTTAGTACAATTAATAGCGGGCCTGGCTGATAAAAAAGAGGGCCGCATGCTTTTTCCGTTTACAGGAAGTTTAATTAATGGTGACGTAACGGTGGCCGAAATACGCCAAAATTTCGGTGAAAAAAATAACGTGAATTATTTTAAACTATTGGTAAAAACACAAATAAAATATGCCGAAAGATTGAGTGTAGGAGACACGGCTGTAGCCGCAAATGCTTTATTTAAACGGATACAGAGAATTGCACAGGAAGATTTTGTAAATGTGATGAATGGTTTGCATGAAAGGCCAGACGCAGAAAGGTTTAAGGTGATTGAATCACTATCGGCGCAGGAATTATACTACATATGTGTAGCCTGTGGGGATGAACTTTACACCAGCAGTTATCTGTACCTGTATAAAAATATCTTTAAAACCTTTCAATACGCTAACAGTTATTCTTTGCTTCAAACTGTGTATTTTGATCACTTCAAAAGATTCATCAAACTGGCCAGCAATTTTAATACGCTCACCGATTTTTTAAGCCGGATGGACAATGTGCAATCAGACTTTGTAATGAAATCCTTTGTAGATAATCTTCAGGATTCAAGCCGCCTTGAAGACGCTGTTGATGTGGCTGACAGCTATGCCAGCATTCAAGATCAACAACTAAAGAAGAAGATGATAGTGCAGGTTGAGCAAAACCTGGCACAATCGCAAAAACTGGGAAATAAAACAGGTGTTGTGATATACAGTCTATTAAACACTCTTTTTACCAGTCTTGATTCTGCTGCAGGCGATGATATTTCAGCCAGGCTGGATATCCCTTCCGTTTACCAGGTAGATAATGCAACGCTTAGAAACAAAGCGGGAAAAATTATTATCCAGGAATATTTTTATGGTGATACTGATGGGAATTATCAGTTCGATAACTTTTTAAAAAAATACAGAAAAGACAAATGGAATATAGTTGTTAAAAAAGAGTGGGTGGAGTTGCGTGCGGCCGATGAATCAAATGTTGTTATTTATGCGAATAAACCGTTGGATGAAATAACTTATAAAGACATACATGCCCAGAATGAATTACGCAGTTATCTTTCTGCTAATAACCTGGTGCCAACCATTGTAATTCACCGTGGGCACAGTTATTTTGTAGAAAATACCATAAAGAATTTAACAGCTTCGGTAAGGATTGTTATACTGGGTAGTTGCGGTGGCTACAATAATTTAGACGAGATTATAAAAAAAAGTCCATACGTACATATCATTTCCAGCAAGCAGGAGGGTAACGGCTCTATTAATCAAACAATGATCGTTTACTTCACAAAACTATTGGAAGAAGGGAAAGACCTTTATTGGCCGGGCATTTGGGCAGACTTGAACCGCAAGTTTAAGAACAACAGGAAGTTTGACGATTATATAGCGCCCTATAAAAACCTTGGAGCTATTTTCATGATGGCTTATAATAAAAAAATGGGGTATAAGAAGTGATATTTAAAACTGGGAAAAACGTATTGCTAAAATAATAAAGTGTAAATTACAATTCTTGTTTAACCAATTTTAATGACTAACAACAGAAAGTATACAAATTTCATACAGTTGCTTCCAACACTTTCTTTGGGATTATTGTTTGTTCTTCTTTTTAATATTTCGTTTGGCCAGGGAAATTGTGCTGCTAAAATTGGCGCATTACCTTCTATACCCTTTAAATCAAAAAGTGTCAAACTTTTGCCTGATGCGCAGCAAATTTTAGAGGTAGTAGCAAGTAAGCTAAGAGAGAACCCAACCTGCGGACTGGTTGTTAAGAGTTATTGCTCTTCTAACAAAAAAGAACAACAGAGAAGTTGGGATCTTGCAAATAGTGTTATCAATAATCTTGTTGAAAAACAAGGTATTTCAATTGACAGGTTTATTTTTAGTTATGGGAATGAAGGTGGTGATTGTAATATGGTTGACCTGATAGTTGCTGCGGAGGGTGAAGAAGGTCCCAATTCAGTTCCGCCACCGCATCCAAGTTTTAGAAAGCAAAATTAAATGGCAATAAAACTTGTCCTCTTTTTATAGTTACACAAAAATCTATTTTTTTGCAGCATTTTCCTTATACGCCTGGTATTCCTTTAAAAACTCTTGCTTGCGTCTGAAATAATCTGGGTAAGAAATTCTCTCTATTCGATAGCTAACTTCATCCAATTCAACACCAGTATCAACCTGTATTTTCTTTTTTAAAAGGGCTGGTGGAAGATTTAGCATAGCCGTGTCATTATTCAATTGCCACACTTTTACTGCACTGTCCGATCCCCACGTAAGTATTCGTTGACTTTGTTGGTCCATTGCGGCCCCATAAGCACCATCATGTATCAACGAGGTACCAGCCGCATAGCCATATTTATCCCACATATCAACCGCAGTAAAAATTGATTCGGTGTTTTCGCCCCAGGTGAGCCAGTTTATCTTTTTGGGTAGGTCTTCTTTATAATAGGCACCCGCAATGCTTTTTACAATTAATGGGAAAGTGTATGCGCCAAATTCGTCCTTTTCCAATATGGTGTTAAAATATTCACGTTTGTAATAGCTTGAAGAATCTGTTAAAACTGTATCCCGTGTAAAGTTACCTGCGCCATCATAAAGCAATTTAAAGTACGAGGTTTTTACCAGGTTAGAATCATTGGTGTCTTCTTCCAACATTTCATAATTTCCTGAATGCAGAATATCACCTGTCTCAATATTTACTTCCGAAAAAGTACTGTCATATCTCCAAATGAAAAAAGTATTTCCTTCTTTACTGATAGCACCACGCATTACCATCGATCCATATGGGTACACCTGTTGTAGAGTATAGTTAGGAATTAATTTTTCTTTAACGCTCTGTTTAATTATGCTATCTCTAATTGCTTCATTTTTTTCCAGCGCCAACACTTCGGCTGTAAAAAACAACGCCTGCAATCTTCTTTCATATTTCACAGCGTCCGCTCTCTTCTCTAGAAATATTGGGTTCAATGCAATCCTTGCCTGGTTTTTTTGATAAAAGGTAATTAAAAAAAATGTTGAACAAATAATGAACAAGGCTCCAAGGGAGAGCCAGAAAATTTTCATTTTTTTTCTGCGTTGATTTGTTACACTACTATCCAGGTAGGCAAAACTCTCTTTATAATCAATGCTGTATCGTTTTGCCCATGAATCCTGGGGTTTAAATGACTTAAACCACGTAGAGAAAAGTTTTAATTCTTTACCCACCATATAATCCTTGTCGCCGAGTTTATTTAAATTTTGGTATTCTGCCAGCCTCATCATCAATTTGCCATTTTCAGTTTCATTAGCTACCCAATCTTTCAGCATTCCCCATTGCCGCATCAGGCTTTCGTGCGAAATGTCTATAATAAGCCCTGGATACAATGGTGTATTGGACGGAGGCATTATAAAAGAAGTTTCTGTATCCCTGAAATGGTTAACCACTTCATTCACTTGCTCACTGGATGCTTTCATAGAACCGGCAATTTCATACAAAACACTGAGTTCTGTAGGTCTTCTTCCTTTTTTTTGATCGGTACTTGCATCCGTTAATGCCTGGAAAGTAATTTTTGCGATTTGTTGTTTAAAGGACTCTTTACTTACGCCATCGGCTAACTCGTTGTATTTGGTTTGTGCATGTTTGGCAAGTGCATCTTTAAGGCCACCTGTTGCCAGGTAATGTTTGTAAGTAATTTCCAAAGCAGCTTCTTTCATTGCTTCCTGGTAGGTGCGCATCAAAGCATGCTGTAGAATAGGGAGCTGATCTAAAGATCTTTTTGCTTTACTTTCTTCTATTTCATTTACCAGTAATTCCACAAGGCCTGGTGCAATTTTTTTGCCTGCGATTAATATGGGATCTTCTATGACTTCTTTTATCTGCTCACGGCTCAACTGTGGCACAAGGTATTGTCCTTCATTTATTGCTTCCGGAAGCCCGCGGTATTTTGCACAGTCACCTAAAAATTCTGACCGCATAGTGGCGACTACATAGATAGAAACTGCCGGATTTACCGACGCATTCAGGAGAAGATTGATGAAATGAATTTCAATATCAGGATCGCCAAGGTCATCCCGGTTGAAACGAAAAAGTTCTTCAAATTGGTCAACAATGATCAAGAGATTTGACTTCTCTTCTTTTTGTTGATTCGGTGGATTTTGAATTTCATTAAAATCCAGAATACCATAGATAGAACGACTTAGGAGGTCTCCTGTCAAATGGTAGTCATTTTTCAATTTTTCATTGTTATTACTTCTGCATTTTATCCTTGCCAGGGCAACAGCAAGGTTTTCCACCGGGTTCTTGCCTGGCCTGCATACAGCGATATCCCAATTGGTTCCTGCTTCCTGCAGATAACCTGCTAACAATTGCGGAATCAATCCAGCTCGCACCAATGAAGATTTTCCGGTACCTGAACTGCCGATGACGGCTAAAAAGTGATTTTTCCTGAGGCGGTTAATTAGTTCTTCAGCCTGGCCATCCCTCCCATTAAAAATCTGGAACTCCGAAGTTTTAAATGGCCGTAAACCCGGGAAAGGTCTTTTTTCTATTTCTTTTTTCTCTAAGAAGGAAATAGTACGTCCGTCCTCTCTGAGGTCAAGATAAAATTCATCAAGCTGAAACAAAAAATCAGAATCGGTTTGGTTGGAAGCTGTCATTTATTGGTCCCGTAGTTTTGTCTTAAAAATAGATATCCCGGTGTCCAGTTCCCTTTCACCTTTTATTTGTAATATTTCTGTGATACTTACATCACGATCAATTTTTCTTTCAATTTCAGGTGCTTCTTTTCCCTCCACACAAACAGCGCCGCACCTGATATTTTTAGCCTTCAGTATGATTCTTTCTCTCATTTTGTACCATATTGAATCAGAATTTGACCCATAAAAAATAACTGCACCGTTGCATTCTTCTATCTCCTTTTTTTCATTTTCAATCGTATCATAAGAAAGATCTCTTACTGCATATTGGTTATCTTCCTGTATTTTCTTTTTCAATTTTATTCTTAAATCATTTTCGTTATCCTTTGTGTAATCGTAAAACATATATACTTTTTTTACGGGCGAAAACGGTGAACTCAACTCTTTAATTTTCTTTTCCCTGAGTATATCAAATTCTTCAATTAGTTTAAAAATACTTTTAGAGTCTGTGCCTACAATAGTTGGCAGCATCTTTAGTTCAAGTTTAAACGATTCGTCCAGTTCCTCCATTTTGTCTTTAACAGTGGAATTAAGAAACCAGAGTATGGTATGATTTAATTCTGATTCGCTATTGGCCTGTTTGGCCAATTCATACTGCTTGCGAAACAAAGGGCTCGTTAAATCTTCCGCAGCACCAATGATTAGGATTGAATAAATAAATTTACCAGGTAAATTTAACGCCAGCATTTCCGGGTCTCCCGCTGCTAATTCAGAGATTTCTTTTGCTTCATTAATTCCTGGCGTAATTTCATATGGCCATTTGGGAGTATCATATTTCACTTTTCCTTCTACAGAAATGATGAAGTTCTTCCGAATTTCATTTCCCCCTTCTGAAGCGGGAAGTGATAAGAAAATATTTTTCAAACTCCGTAATTTGTCTATTTCTTTTGCTTTGCCGGATTTGTCGTTATTGCTTTCAGCGCCTGAATTAGCAATGTTCAATTCCGTCTCTGCTTTTGTTACCAGGTTTTTAATATAGGTATCAATATTATCATTTGGTACCAATTGGTTGTTATTATCAAAGCGACAGAGTTTTGCAAAAGGAATTAACTGTCCCCTCTTTTCAGGAACGCCGTATTCGTCACCGTAGGAAACAAACATCTGTAATTTTGAGAGTTCTGACCAGCGGGTAAAGACACAATCTCTCATAAAAATGGGGAGAAAGAGAAAATTGGATTTACTTTCCCTCAGCTCGTTAAATTTTTGAAACTCGTGTTCCTTTATAAAATCCGAACTGAGAAAATCGGGGCTGATTAGTAAAATGGCAGCATCGCTTTCCATCATGGATTGCTTAATTGTTTCAAACCAATCTGTGCCAATCTCTATATTCCTGTCTGTCCAAATATCCCAGTTGCACTGGCTTTTAAGATTAGCAAGGAAAATGTCAAAATAACTTTTGTCTCGATGGGCGTATGAGATAAATACCTTAATTTTTTCCATTAATAGTCTAATGATAATCAGGCTAATTTATTCTAAAATAGTCGCTTTGTCAAATAAAGAATCAATCTTAGTCTCTGGAAGAATCTCTTTATCAAGTTTTGCTGGTAGCAATATTATTGCTCTGTTCAATGAAAGCTTTTTTATCTTTTGATTTCAATGACAAAAATCACGAGCCAATTCATTAGCTTTAATCCAGAACACTTTTGTTTCATCGTCGTTTTGCTGTTCTTTCAGATTTGATTGCTCCTGTAATTTTTTAGCTGCTGGCGAGCCATCATGTTCTTTATTTAAAATTTGTTCAACCCGGAAAACGAATGTTGATTCTTTATCAATTCCTGGCAGGCCATAATCGCCTACATTGAAATTGTTATAATAAATCTCAGGTTTTAACTGCTCAATGGTGGAGCGGTAGTTGACCCAAAGTTCCTGGTATTGGAAGGTTTTTAAACCTGCTGTTGATATGGCAACAGATGCAGCCGAAAGCACTACTACAAACTGGATATCAAAATTTTCATTTTTAGGAAGGGCTGCAAGGATTGTTGTAAGTGTGGAAAGAATAATCAATACCCATTGAAAAGTTTTATAGCGTTTCTGATTTTTGCCAGAGGCATCATGATAAAACTTTAGTTGATCGTAATACCTTTTTTCAAGATATTCATTAAATGCAATTGTTCCCATTTTTAAATTTTTAAAGGAGTTTAAACTTGAAAAATTCCCGGGTTAAGTTTAATCACTATATTCTTCAGCCATTGTAAACTTTGCTCATCTTTTGTCTGCACGGCTTTATTGTAAATTTTTTTTAAGTTGGCCGCCGTTGTTTCTTTCATCCAGTTTTGGGGTTGGCAGGTAAGGGCTGCCGAAAGGTATTTTTTTGCATCCGCTTCGTTCAACGACAGCGCTGCCAATTCAAGCAGCGTAACCTGCACCCAGTAATCTTTGGCTTTTACTTTCAGTTGCCGTTCTACAGCAAAGGTTACAAGCGGTAATAATTTTGTAAACCTTTCATCAGGTTCATCATCAAAATACATTAGTGTAAGTGCGTTAATGCCGGGGTAATAATACCTTGGGTCCGATTCAAATCCATCGACATATGCATTGACTGCCTGCCTCCGGTATTCGGCCGACAAATCGGGGTCATTTTTGTTGTCGTCCATCAACCCTTTATAAACCGCACCCAACAATCCATTTGTTTCCGGGTCGGCGCCATATTGATCGGTAATGGGTTTTAATATTGCCTCGGCTTCATCCCGGTTGCCAATTTTATTACATGCAAATGCAAGCTGTTGCCTGATATAAATATTGTCCTTTAATGTGCCTGTAAAAAACGGTTGAAGCATGGCCACCATTTCTTTAAAAGCACTTATACTTTTGTAAGCAGCAATCAATGAATACAACAAGTCGAA
>JBGSIG010000281.1:0-2696 GCA_041742655.1 Ferruginibacter sp.
TTTCATTGGATTCCTGGCTTTTTAATTTATGCTGCCCTCCAAACATCAGGTTGTCAACTTTACGCCTGTTGAGCCCGTCCTTCCATACAAAAATAACCTGCCGTTTGGTGTTGATCAATAATACAGAACATTTCACAATATCATTGCCCGCAAAATAATAGATATCTTTTTTTACATTCTTCTCTCCAAAATAATAAACAAGGTATTCGTGAGACGTAAACTCGAGAAGATCTTCGCCAAAATTCAGGTCCTTAGTTACAGGCAGTATTTTCTTAAAAAATGTAACAGAATACCAGTTTGTTGTGATCACCTTTTTTATTGACGCATCAGCAGTATAGTCTTCATGTTGATACAAATAAGAATCCGGCGCAATGGTGCTGTCATTGTCATACTCACAATAAAATCCCTTTTTCTTGAGCCCTTCAATAATGGCATTATATTCTGTAACCGAAGTGGTTTGGTATGTAAGGGTAAATGTTTGTTTGAGTACCGATCTTTGCACATTTCTTTCTACAGAATCCGCTAACTTTTTTCGGCCGTATTTATTTTTAAACGCAGGGCGGTATTGATATGTTTTAACGGCGGTATCACCGTAAAATTCGAGGCCGGTGGAGCGATACTTCTTTTTTGACAACTTGCTTTCCAGCTTGGGCACCGGCAAGGTTAGCATATCAAGCATATTGTCAGCAGAAAAATCCTGTGCTGAAATCGGTACAGAAATAGCTACACAAAAATACAGTAGTAAAAATTTTCTCATAGTTATTCACGCCTTTCCAGGGCTTACACAAAACCTCAATTATGTGGTATGTAGTTAAAATTCTTACCCACAAAAATATAGCAAAAAAGTGGATTGATGACATGCAGTGGTCATTTCAAAATATTCGCTTTTTACATAATTTGATGCATGCGAAAGCATTGGCATCTTCTACAATTTTGATTGCAAGCGCACACGAGAAATACTAAAGCCCTTAACTATGTGCATTTTTAAAAAAGTAGGAAACAATTAACAAAATTCTTGCAGCTAAAGTTTATCTTTCAGTCCTAAAAAAATAAAAATGAAAAAAATTGTATTTTCTATGCTTTTCTTTGGCATAGCAACAGTTGTAATGGCGCAGGAGAAAGGTATGCATTTTGAGCACAACACCAGTTGGCAAAAAGTATTGGCAAAAGCGAAAGCCGAAAATAAATATATTTTCGTGGATTGTTTCACCACATGGTGCGGCCCCTGCAAAATGATGAGCAGTACCATTTTTCCACTGGAAGAAGTTGGTAGCTTTTACAACAAAAACTTCATTAATATTAAGATACAACTTGACACTACCAAAAATGACAGTGAGGAAGTAAAAAGCTGGTTTGCGGCTGGAAAAGAAATAGCCACCAAATACGATGTGCGGGCGTACCCTACTTATCTAATGTTTAATCCCAATGGCGAAATAGTACATCGTGCTGTTGGCTCTTCGGATGCAACTACTTTTTTAGCTAAAGGTGCCGACGCCATGAACCCCGACAAGCAGTACTATACATTAAAAAAGGAATACGAAGCAGGGAAAAAGGGCGATGCTTTTTTATATAAAGTTGCCAAGGCTGCCGCCGATGCATATGATATGCAGTTTGCAAAAAAAGTGACAGACGAGTACCTTGCTACACAAACAAATCTTTACACAAAAGAAAATCTTGAATTGTTGCAAATGTTTACCCGCTCAAGTAAGGATACCGGTTTTGCGATAATGTTGAAGGATCCGGAAAAAGTGGATGCAGTTTTAGGCAATGGAGTTGCAGAAACTACGGTTCAACGAATTATCCTGCAGGAAGAAGTATTTCCTGCATTGTTTCAAAACGGTGCTGCTACGCCGGATTGGGCAGCCATTGAAAAAACATTAAAAGATAAATATCCCGCCCAGGCCAGCCAGGCAATGCTTTATTCAAAAGTAGTTTATGCCCAACAAAAAAAGAACTGGAACGATTTTGGGCCTGCTGTAGTTGCCTACATGAAATCGTATGGAGATAACGCCAGCCCAAATGAAATGAATAGTTTTGCCTGGACAGTATTTGAAAATTGTGATGATATGGCATGCGTTGAAAGTGCGCTTGACTGGAGTAAACAATCTTTTGAAGGAAACAATAACCATATGTTTATTGATACCTATGCCAATTTATTATACAAAAGCGGCAAAAAAAAGGAAGCCATTGAATGGGAAACAAAAGCAAAAGAATTAGCTATTAAATCAGGTGAAGACCCCAAAGATTATATAACAGCATTGGAGAAAATGGAAAAGGGTGAAAAGACCTGGTAGCCCAGAAAATATAGGCAGCTATAATTAAAAAACATAAAAAATTAAAAAAAGACCATGCTGAAGAGTATGGTCTTTTTTTAATTGAATAATAAATCTCGGTTTTGTTTAAACATACAAGTGCTGGCGGTGTTCGCTATAAAAAATTTTACGTTTCGATTTCTGTAACACCTGCATGGCCACCTCGCTGCCATCGGCTGCATATTTCTGCTGGTACACCTGGAAGAAATTATTGACACCAGTTGTGTGCAATTGTTTGTAAAAAATGTTGGCATAGTTTACCACTTCATTTATCAGTTTGGTAATTTTTACAGCAGGAATTTTTTCAAGAATGCTTAATGGGTGTATGCCTGCCCGGTACAAAGCCTCATTCCTTATTTTATTTCCCACACCGGTAAATATATT
>JBGSIG010000282.1:0-5860 GCA_041742655.1 Ferruginibacter sp.
GTATCACTAAATCCAGCGTTCCCATCATCGCTACAAGGTCTCCCAACTTACTTCCTCTTGCAATATGATCTAATGCTGAAAGGTTTGAAAAACCGGGTGAACGAAATTTTATCCTATAAGGAGTAGTGCCGCCCTCACTAACAATGTATACACCAAATTCTCCCCTTGCAGTTTCTACTCTTTGATAAAATTCTCCTTTGGGCAATTTTAAAACTGCTTTTGTTTTAGCCTGGAAATCGCCCTCAGGAATATTATCAATCAGTTGTTCTATGATGCGAATAGACTGATTCATTTCTCTTACCCTGACCATATATCTCGCAAAAGAATCACCCCCTGTTTCTAATATTTCATCAAACTCAAGCTGGTTATATATTTCATAAGGATACAATTTACGGATATCGCAGGCAACGCCGCTGCCTCTTGCTGTTGGCCCGGTGCAACCAAATGAAATAGCATCTTCTGCAGATAAATATCCTATCCCCTTCATGCGGTTTTGGAAAATGATGTTACCTGTAACGAGTTCATTATATTCACTCACTTTCGACTTATATAAGATCACAAAATCCTTCACCCTCTTTTGAAAGTTAGGATGAATATCCTGCATTACGCCACCGGGAACCATGTAGTTCATTGTAAGCCTGGCACCGCATGTTTCTTCCATGATATCATTGATAGATTCTCTTTCTCTAAATGCGTGAAAGAAAGGAGTGAATGCCCCAAGGTCCATTGCCATAGCGCCCCACCACAATTCATGAGAAGCGATCCTTGTGAGTTCATCCATCAATACCCGTATTACCTTTGCCCTTAAAGGAACTTCAATTTGCAAACCTTTTTCTACACAAAGCGCACAAGCATGGTTATTGATGTGAGAAGAAAGATAATCCATCCTACTGGTGACATAAATGAATTGGCGGTAGCTAAGGCTCTCACACATTTTTTCAATAGAGCGGTGAATAAAACCAAGGTGTGGTTCTACTTTTTTAATAGTTTCTCCATTGATAGTAATTACCAAATGCAACACGCCGTGCGTAGCAGGATGTTGTGGCCCTACGTTAATGATGATATCGCCTTCTGTTGTTCTGCCTATTTCTTCAACCATACCCTAGCCCTAAAGGGAACTATTGTTTTTATTTTTAAAAATAGCTTTATATTTAGCTCACTATTGCTAATTCGATAGCGTCCATAGCTCTCCGCTGCGGCGGAAATGGGGGCTATAATTTTATCATATTAACCGGGTCTTCAAAATCTTTCAACATAGGCTTTTTCCCCTCCCAGCCATCTGGTAAAATAAGTAACCGTAAATCGGGATGCCCAATGAAATTTACGCCAAACATTTCATACACTTCACGCTCGTGAAAATTAGCTGTTTGCCAAATATCGCTTGCCGTTGCTATCATAGGATTATCTCTATCTAAATTTATTTTTATTACAATGTTGTGCCGGAATTTGGTAGAATCTAAATGGTATACCATTGTAAGATGGGTCTTCCAATCGATGCAGGTAAGACAAAAAAGAAAATCAAAAAATAAAGAATCATCTTTTTTAAGTTGTTCAGCCAGCGAATGCCAGTCCTTCGGTTCAATATTCGCAGTAAGCCATTGACCGGTTTCATCAAATGTGGCTACCGGCAATAGTTCTGTAATTTTTTCTTTTAAAGCTTCGTTGGTCATAATTTATTTTCACATAATGGGCATACTAACAACAATGCATACCCTATTTACTTTTATACTTTAGATACGTTATTTACTTTTCCAACCAAAGTCAACCAGCCTTTATCTGTTCTCTCGTAAGGCCGCTCTTTATTTTTTCCTGTAAACTGATCAGCGCATGTAAAAGTGCTTCGGGTCTTGGCGGGCAACCTGCAACATATACATCAACAGGTATTATATGGTCGGCCCCTTTCACCACCGAATAGGTATTATAAAAAAATGGTCCGCCACTGATAGCGCAAGCTCCCATGGCAATCACATATTTAGGATCGGCCATTTGATCGTACAATCTTTTTAATACCGGCGCCATTTTATTTACAATCGTTCCCGCAATAATTATTACATCTGCCTGGCGTGGGGAAGCTCTCGCCACTTCAAATCCAAATCGGGAAAAATCATACTTTGCGGAAGCAACTGCCATCATTTCTATACCGCAACAACTGGTAGCAAAAGTGAGTGGCCACAATGAATTGGCACGTGCCCAATTGATAACATCATCCAGCTTACTTAACACAATTCCTCCACCGGGGGTATCGTGAATTTGGCCGGGAAAAGAAGTTCCGCCGCCCCCACCCCCCGAAGGGGGGATTAAAGAAGACTCTAAATTATTTAACGCATTATCCATTACTTGAAGCTTTCAATTTTTAATTTTAGCTATTCCATAAACTCAATCTCTCTAAACAAATATTCTCAGCATATTAGCTCCCCCTTCAGGGGGCGGAGTTGGTTAAACCCACTTCAACGCTCCCTTTCTGTGAGCGTACAAAAAACCCATAAATAATATAAAAAAGAAAATGCAAATTTCTACAAGCGCCATCCAACCAACTTTTTTTGCAACCACAGCCCAAGGAAATAAAAAGACAAGCTCCACATCAAAAATCAAAAATATCAATGCAAATAAATAATAGCCGACATTCAATTGTGTCCATGCTTTTCCCTGTGTAGGAATACCACATTCGTAGGGCTGCCCTTTTTGTGCGTTGGAAGTGGCTTTAGTTACAATTTTTGAAACCAGCAGTGCAATTGAAGAAAACACTAATGCCGAAAGAACGAGTACAATCATCGAAGAAACTCCCATAGAGATTAAATTATTTTATGAATCATTGGCAATACAAGTTAGCAAATATTAACGAACCATATCTCTTGGCAAGTATAGCAATATTTTTCAGGAAAAAATTGCTGCCGCTTATTCACCTGCGATTTAGTTACCCATAAATTTCAAAATGAACTGACTTTTTATCGTACCCCATTTCAGCTATTCTTGCCCTTGCCTCTTCAATCATGCCTCTCCATCCGCACAATAAGAATTTAGCCGGCCGCTTGTCGGCAAACAATGTCTCATATACACTATGCACATAACCACTATGGCCATCCCATTGCTCTCTCGATAAAACAGGAATGTAATGAAAACCTGGAATTTCATTTTGAAGCGCTGTCATCTCCTGGAAATATAACAAGCTGGTTTTTGTACGGCAACCAAACACCAGGTAAATATCTTTATGTGGTATATTGGTATTTTTTATATGATGCACCATGCTTCTAAATGGAGCGATGCCTGTACCGGTGCAAATCAAAACGAGGTCTTCATCAAGTGGCTCTTTTAATGTGAACACACCTTGGGGTCCACGCAACGACAATTCCGAGCCAACTTTCAAGTCATTAAAAATATAGGGAGTTCCAATGCCAACTATATCCAACACAATTACCAACTCAAAAATATTACTGCCATCAGGCCACGATGAAATTGAATAACTGCGCCAGCGTTTGTTTGGCTTTTCGTGAATGGGCAAATCGATCGTTACAAACTGGCCCGGTGCAAAATCAAAAGAAACCAATTCCGGCACTTCTATCCAATAACGTCTTGTATCTTCTGTTTCATTTTCTATCCGGGTAACTTTTCCTATTCGCCAGGGTTGTAATGCCATAAAAAAATTTGAATCAACAATTTACAAATAATGCAATAAGTGGAAAATATATTTTATGGAAATCTTACAGAAATTCTTACCCTTACATCTATCCTGCCGCCATGTAAGGACTTTGCTATCCACTAATTTATTGGCAGTTGTCGATTTAAACTAACCAAAATTTATTGCACCAGTACTTTTTCAGTGTGTGTAGAATTTGACGAAATAATTTTTAATTGGTAAATGCCTTTAGTAATACCAGTAATGCTAATGGTATTATTTTTTCCCTGCAAAGCAAAACTTTTTACTAGCTTTCCGGATACATCATACAGCATAGCATTTTTACAATCGGCACTGGCAGAAATATGGATGGTAGCATTTCTTACAGGGTTCGGGTAAATTAGAATATCATCATTGCTATTACTGAAATCTAATTTCCTGACAACTGAATAGGAGTAAGCACCATCCCGTTGAACTATTTTAAGCCTGTAATAATTAATACTCACTAAAGGTTGTTCATCTATGAAATCATATTGACCTGCACCATTGCTGCTGCTGGTAATAATGGTATCGATAGCCGTGTAAGTTCTTCCGTCCTTACTTCTCTCAACAATGAATTTAGCTGTATTTATTTGGTTCTCAGTTTTCCAATTAAGCAATGCCTTGCCAGACTGTTTGGTGGCTTCAAAAGAAAATAATTTTATTGGCAATGGCTGCGAAGTGTTTGCTCCGCCGTTGTTAAACCAAAACTCGCTGAAACTATTTACAGCAAACTCGGCATAGTAGCCATTCTCATGTGGTATTATGGCCGTGTTGTCGGGAGAAAAGTATTGGAAAAAACCATTCACGTCATCATCCAATGTGCCATTTTCCTCCACTATTGTTCCGCTATATTTTGTTACTCCTAATTCATAAGCATCTAAAGGCTTACTGCATGATATACAGCCGCTGGCCTTGATCAAGGAATCCGCCTCAGCATCTGTAAAATATAATCTCACACCAACGCTTCCTGCTGGAGGATTAGAAGGATGAATAACAAAATTTCTATCAAGATAATATTGACTGCCATTATTTCTTACCGAACCTGTTGTATTGGGATGCAATTTAATAGCTACCTTTCCAAGGTCTTGTCCATTTGGGTTAATTTCTACCATTAAATATCCAGAATTGGTAGTAAACGGGATCCAGGTGTTGCCGGTAACCGCCGGAACAGTAGCAAGTGTAACCGATGGAACCGTTGCTATAAGGCTTTTTTCGCGTATGCTTACATCATCTATACCGATACCTTCTTTGGTAAGTCCTTCATCGGTGGCTAACACAAAACGAAAGCGCATATTGGTTGACGTTACCGGAATATCCATACTGGCTACATGCCATTTCTTGTTGGACAGGTTCCAGTTATTGCCGGTTGCATTATTGTACCAATTGGTACCGCTTACCGCATTGCCTAATTTTTGCCAGCTTTTACCATCAGTAGAAAATTCCACCCATGAATAATCGTAATCAAGTTCTGTATCAAAAATATGACTGAAAGACAAAACAGGTTTTACGAGCCCGGTTAAATCAAAGCAAGGTGAATATAAATAAGAGTTTTCGTTATTGTTGTAAGCACCAGTTAAATTTGTAACCCATGCTTTTGTACCATTTGGTGCTTTAGTAATAATTTCCTTGGCAGGGATACCCCATTGCCAGCTTGTATTGAGGCCTTTGGAGTAAAAGTATCCATCATTATTTTCAAAACCTTCGAGATATGGATAGCTTGAAATAACAGGAGTATTGTGTAGAGTATAATTTAAAATACTGTCGTTAATGGCGTAGCTATCTGCGCCATAGTTAACCCACACGTTAATATTATAGTCAATAAAAGCCGATAGATCGGCATTTTGCGTGAAGGTATAATCGAGGCTTTCGTTAGCATTAATAAATGGAATCTTTTCTGTGACAATAGCTCCTCCATTTACCTGGTAGCTAATATCAATATTATTAAGTACCGTGTTATTAAAATTCTTTACGGTAACCATTACGGGGGTTTGTGCAGTAAGACCACAGCCTGTTTTAGCAGGTGACATTATTTTTTTTACGGCTATATCATTTACGGCCTGGTTTAAAACAAGGTCGTCAAAAGTGTAGCCATCATCAATATCAGTCAGTGGATTAATGGCGTTTGCTGAAGTAAAACCTTCTTGCCCAATTTTTATTTGAAAGGTTTGTGTGATGGATTGAGCAGGTAAAGCATTGCCCAATATT
>JBGSIG010000283.1:0-7511 GCA_041742655.1 Ferruginibacter sp.
CCGGTGCCGGTAATATTGGCGGTGGCGGATTTATGGTGGCTCATTTAAAGAACGGGAAAAATATTTCTATTGACTACCGGGAAAAAGCTCCTTCACATGCCAGCCGGGATATGTACCTGGATGCTAACGGTAACCCACAAATGAATTTATCGCAGGATGGACACCTTGCATGTGGTGTGCCCGGCACAGTGGCAGGTTTATTTGCTGCTATGAAATATGCGTCGCTGCCATTTAATAAATTAATACAGGCTGCCATTGAACTCGCTGAAAATGGCTTTGCCATTACCGCCGGAGAGGCCGAAGCTTTTAACGAAACGAAAAATGAATTTATTGAATTAAACACTACTCCTCCGGTTTTTGTAAAAGAAACACCATGGAAAAGCGGTGATACTTTAATACAAAAAGATCTTGCCACAACTTTAAAGCGAATAAGAGATTTTGGAGCGAAAGGTTTTTATGAAGGGCTCACTGCACAATTGATCGTTGAAGAAATGGCAAAGGGTAAAGGCATCATTAGCCTTGAAGACCTGAAAGATTATCAAGCAAAAGAAAGAGTAGCTATTGAATTTGATTATAAAGGGTACCAAATTGTAAGTATGCCCTTACCCAGCAGTGGTGGCATTATTTTACAACAAGCGTTAAAAATAATTGAGCACCGAGATATTGCTGCAATGAAATTTCAAACACCTGAAAGCGTGCAACTGATGACGGAGGCAGAGCGCATAGCCTATGCCGACAGGGCAAAATATTTGGGCGACCAGGATTTTGTAAAAGTACCCGTAGCAACTTTAGTAGGGGATAAATACCTTACCGAAAGCATGCAACATTATACGCCCGGCAAGGCCGGAAATAGCGAAGCAACAAAACAAAGTTTTATAAAAGAAAGCGAAGAAACTACCCATTTAAGTGTTATAGATAATGATGGCAATGCGGTATCTGTAACCACAACTTTAAATGGTGGTTTTGGAAGCAGAACAGTAGTGGCCGGCGCAGGTTTTCTTTTAAATAATGAGATGGACGATTTTAGTGTAAAGCCAGGCGTGCCAAACATGTATGGAGCGGTAGGTGCCGAAGCCAATGCCATTGCACCGGGCAAAAGAATGCTCAGCAGTATGACACCAACTATTGTACTAAAAAATAAACGCCCCTATATTGTAGTTGGTACACCAGGCGGCACTACCATACCCACCAGCGTTTTTCAAACAATAGTAAATGTTATTGACTTTGGCATGAGTGCTGAAGACGCAGTAAATAAACCTAAATTTCACCATCAATGGCTGCCAGATGAAATTATGGTTGAAGACGATTTTAATGAAACAACCATCACTGCGTTGACTGGTATGGGTTATGCTGTAAAAAAAAGGGGTGAAATTGGACGCACCGAATTGATTTTAATTACCTACCCCAACAACAAAAAATCAATTGTTGCTGTGGCGGATAAACGTGGCGGCGATGATGCGGAAGGCTATTAATTTTATAGATGAAGCATGTTTTTTAATCGCTTAAATCTGACATACTATGGACAGTATCGGAAATATTTTTCTGCAATCGGCCATTAAGAGAGTAACTTACTACAAAGAACTGGGCGATATAACATTTGCCCAACTAAGTGAAGCCGATTTTCATTTTACGCCCAACAAAGAGAACAACAGCATCGCCATTGTTATACAACACATGGCGGGTAATATGCTTAGCCGCTGGACTGATTTTTTAACCACCGACGGGGAAAAAGAATGGCGCAACAGGGACGTTGAATTTGAAGAACAACATTTATCCAAACAACAACTAATTGATTTTTGGGAAAAGGGCTGGGCCTGTTTTTTAGGCTCCTTGAACTTACTTACCGGCGATGACCTGCTAAAAACAATTTATATCAGGCAGGAAGCCATCCTGGTTGCAGATGCAATTAACCGACAACTGGCGCACTACCCTTACCATGTAGGCCAAATTATTTACATCGGTAAAATAATCAAAGATCAAAACTGGCAAACACTTTCAATAACAAAAGGAAACTCGCTGCAATATAACAAGCAACTATTTTCAAAAAAGTAATAATACGTCATCGTTCTACGTTTTCCTGTAATATTTAAATTTTAATTAAGATAATATATTGGTATCGAATTTGCCCTTAGAGGTCGAAACGCTATTTTTGTAATAATTGTAATGTACACTGCGCAGTAGCCTCAACATATTAAAATGGTTTTCTCTCACACTGATATTTTGGTCAGCGCTCGCTATTTTGTTCTTTTATATTAAGCCCGGCTACCCAACCTGGGTATTTTTTGTTGGCCTGATGCTGTGGATAGTCAGCTGGCTTTACTTCTTTAATACATGGAAACGTAAAAACGGATTTGGGCTTACCTTATTAGTTATCATTATATTTTTTTGGATCAATTTGCAGGTGCCATTTGTGCAGCACTGGATAGTGTCCACCGTATCCACCAAATTATCCGCTAACCTAAAAGCCAAAGTAAGTATTCAGTACATAAAGCTTGGCTTTTTTGACAAGCTGGACCTGAAAGGATTGCTGGTGGAAGACCGCCGGCATGATACGCTTATATACGCTGGAAGTGCTAAGGTAAACATCACTGATTGGTTCTTTATAAAAGATAAGGTGACCTTAAAATATCTTTCACTTACCGATGCTGTTGTAAACATGCATCGCAGCGACTCTGTATGGAACTACCAGTTTTTGATTGATTATTTTGCGTCGCCTAAAAAAACAACTGCTAAAAAAGATGCTATTGAGTTTGATTTAAAAACTGTTCTCCTGCAAAATATCCGGTTTAATAAAATAGATGAATGGGAGGGCAACAACCTGGTTGCCTCCATAAAAAAAATGGAACTTCTTTCAGACAGCGTAAGTTTAGAAAGAAAGCAAATTAACTTTAATACGCTGATGTTAGAAGAACCTCTATTTTCTCAATTCGACTACACAGGCAAAAAGCCGGCGTCGGACCAGTCGAAAGATACCATTTCATCACAACCAAAAACCAACTCTGCTCCCGGCAATGATGGTGGATGGATTCTGAATGTTAAAGATATTGAGGTTATCAACGGCCTTTTTAGTCATAATAAAAAAACGGACAGGCAGCCTTACACCGACATGTTTGATGGAGCGCATCTTCGTTTTGCCAATATTACGGGCCATTTAAAAAATATACATTTAGAAAACGATACTCTTAGAACCGATCTTGAGCTGGCCACAAAAGAGCGCAGCGGTTTTGAAGTAAAAAAACTAAAAGCAGCAGTAACAATTACCCAGGAGATAATGGAGTTTAAAGATTTAGCGCTTATAACAAACAAAAGTAAGCTGGGCAATTATTATGCAATGCGCTTTAAAAGTTTTAATAGAGATATGAGCGATTTTGTGCATAGCGTATCATTGGAAGCGGAATTTGTAAACAGCGAATTAAACACTGATGACCTTGGCTTTTTTGCGCCTGAGACAAAACAATGGAAAAGAGTTTTTTATCTTCAAGGCTCAGTTAAAGGAACCGTTGACAATATTTCCGCTAAGAAAATGCAGATTAAAACAGGCAACAGTTTTGTTGATGGAAATATAAGTTTAAGAGGCTTGCCCGACATTAATAATACATTTATTGATTTTAGCGCAAACGAACTACGAACAAATATCAACGACCTTTCTATAATTGTTCCTTCGTTAAAAACCGTGCAACAGCCACGCCTCGCCAGCCTTGGCAATATTAAATATAAAGGCAACTTTACTGGCTTTACGCACGATTTTGTTGCCTTTGGAACCTTCACAACCGGCCTGGGGTTGCTGACGGCTGATCTCAACATGAAATTACCGGAGAATGCCCCGCCTGTTTACCTGGGGAAAATTTCTACACAGGGTTTTAAGCTGGGCGAATTCCTGAACGTCAGCAAACTCGGGTCAATTGTTTTTAGTGGTAAATTAAATGGAGTTGGGTTTACAGCAAATAGTTTAAAGGCAAATTTTGATGGTAACATCCAGAGCGTAGATTTTGCCGGATACAATTACAAAAACATTATTATTAAAGGAGACTTTGGTAAAAATTTATTTAGCGGTTCGGCCAGCATCAACGATAGTAATTTGGTATTAAATTACCTTAAAGGTTCTATCGATTTTTCAGGCGATCAGTTGAAGGTTAATTTTGATGCTGACCTTGCAAAGGCCGATCTTAAAAAATTGAATCTAACCGGAGAAGACTTTGCATTGAATGGACTTTTCAGCTTGAATTTTACAGGAAGTAATATTGACAATTTTGCGGGCATCGCAAAAATTAGTAATGCAGTGTTGTTACACGATGCTGTACCGTTGCAGTTTGATTCTTTATTCCTGGAATCTTTTTATATTAATGATGCCAAGATACTAACGTTGCACTCTAATAATATTGAGGCGCAGATAAGTGGTAAGTTTAAAATAGGTGAACTGCCAGATGCTTTTAAATCGTTTCTAAGCCGATATACACCAGCCTATATCAGCAAGCCAACTAATGCTATAACCGAGCAGGA
Source organism: Ferruginibacter sp. (assembly GCA_041742655.1). Classification (GTDB taxonomy): domain Bacteria; phylum Bacteroidota; class Bacteroidia; order Chitinophagales; family Chitinophagaceae; genus Ferruginibacter. The sequence goes on from JBGSIG010000283.1 coordinate 4,501, forward strand.
TTTTTCATTTCTAATAAAGACAAAAGAAGTGGATGCCTATGCGCAAATATTAGATCATAAGTTAAAAGGTTTTGACAATGCATTTATTAAAGGAAATTTAAAATTGAAGGATAATCAATTCAATGTGAATGCAAAAATTCCACAGTTTAGTTATGATGGAAAAGTATTCAACAACATCCGTTTAGAAAGCAAGGGCAACCGCGATACACTTGTAGCCACAATAGATGTTGACGATGTACAAATTAGCGATAGTTTTCATTTACCCGCTACTCATCTTTCATTAAGTTCCCACAACGATTTAACCGATATAGCAATTAATACCACGGCCAGCAAAACGCTGAGTGGTGCTTCCATCAATGCACAGGTGCAAACGAAGAATGATGGCGTTAAGATTTTATTTTCTCCATCATCATTTTATATTAATGATAAAAAATGGGAGCTTGAAAAAAATGGCGAATTGGTTTTAAGCAGCAAACTGTTAAGCGCCAGCGCTGTAAAATTTGTGCAGGGAAACCAGGAAATTGATATTACCACAGAACCATCCAGCATTGGCAATACTAACGACATCATCGTTAAATTGCACAACGTAAGTGTTGATGACCTTACGCCGCTGGCGTTTAAAAATCCAAAAATAGAGGGGCTGGTAACCGGCACCGTTACATTGACCGATCCTTTTGGAAATTTTTTTGTTGACGTTGATACAAAGTTTGAAAGGTTCGGACTCGACCACGACTCTATCGGTAGAGTTTCGGCAAAAGCAACTTATTCATCACTTTCAGGACTTGCAAAATTTAACGTAGCCGCCGATAATAAAGAAAACCAATTTAAAATAGAAGGCAGTGTTAATACAAAAGACAGTACCGATAGCCAGGTAGATATAGGATTGGTATCTGAGAAGCTGGACCTGAAAATATTGAACAACTATCTCAACGGCATTTTCAGTAATATTGAAGGCGATGCTAATACCAGTAATCTCAGGGTGCACGGCAATGCAAAACATCTGTCCATTACCGGAACAGCCAATATCACCGAAGGCTCTCTTAAAGTTATTTTTACGCAGTGCAGTTATAAATTCAAAAATGAATCGGTTATTTTCAATCCTGGTGAAATAGACTTTGGAACGATCACTTTAACCGATACGCTAAATAATACGGCCACACTAAGTGGTAAAATGTATCACCAGTGGTTTAATGATATTGCTTTTGATAATATTAAACTGGAGACAAATAAAATGCTTGTGCTAAATACAGGCAAGAAAGATAACAGCACTTTTTATGGAAAGGTTATTGGCAAGGCTACACTGTTGTTAACAGGAAGTGCGCAGGATATGACGATGGATATAACCGGGGAGCCATCCAGAGCAGACAGCAGCCATATATACTTAAAAACCGGCACAAGCGTGGAAAGTAATGCAATTGACTACATTGACTTTATACAGTTTGGTAGCGAAATGGAGAATGAATACAAAGCAAAAACATCGAGCAATATTGTGGTGAATATGCTTTTAACTGCTAATCCTTCCTGCAAAATTGATGTGATACTAGACGAGTCGACCGGTGACATTATTAAAGGGGAGGGCAATGGGTTATTAAAAATAAGAGTAGGTAGCAAAGAACCGCTAACTATTGAAGGCAGGTACGACATAACAAAGGGTGAATACACTTTTAATTTTCAGACTTTTTTAAAGAAATATTTTACTGTTAATTCCGGAAGTATTATCTGGAGCGGCGATCCAAACAATGCTGAAATAAATATTATTGCAGAGTACCTTGCAAAGAATGTAGACTTCAGCGTGATAGCCTCAGATATCACCAATGTTAACACCAATACATCTGCTTTTAATTTAAAGAGCGATTTAAGGGTGGTGGCTCATTTACAAGAAACGCTAAAAAAGCCAGGGATAAGTTTTGATTTTGAACTACCAGAATATAGCCCGTTAAGGAGTGATTTTTTTATAGTGAAAAGGCTACAGCAATTTCAGGAAGATAAAAACGATTTAAGCAAGCAGGTAACTTCTCTGTTGCTTTTTAATTCCTTCACTAGTTCTACCCAAGGGCTTGCGCCAAACAGTGGTTATAATGTATTGTACAGCTCTATTGGGGGCGTTGTATCAAGTGCCCTTACAGGGTACTTTAACAAATTTCTGCAGAAATATGTAAAGAACACTACTGTATACCTCGATGTTGCACCGAGCTTTGGCGGTTCACCAAACGATTTGCAGGAAAACGTAAATAAAGTGCAGGCCGCTGCTAAAAGCGGTTTGGTGTTCAAGCTAATGGACGACAGAATGATAATTTCTGTAGGTGTAAATCTTGATTACAATAACCCTTATGTAAATTACACTAACAACAACAACATTCTGGTAACTCCCGATGTAACCTTAGAATACATCATTAACAAAGATGGAACCGTGAGGGTTGTTGCATTTAACCGCACTAACGCGGATTTCAATGGCCAGCAGAACAAAACAGGTGTAAATTTATCGTACCGAAAAGATTTTGATGCGCTGTCAGAAATATTTGACCGCCCCAAAAAAATGAAGGACACAACGGCTATAAAAAAAGCAGCGTTGTAAACGCTTAATATCTGATTTCCTCCTGAAAGAAAAGTATTCATTTTTCGAAAAATCTGCATAGATACTTTTCCATTATTGTTAGTTTCCGCTGAATGGTCTACAGGAAGGCGCTGGCGGCGACCTACATCAGACATCAGCGAATCCGACATCAGACATCAGGAACCACTCATTATATCGTGCCCAAGTTTATCCCGTTTTGTAGTGAGGTATTTTTCGTTGTGCTCATTGGGCTTTATTTCAATGGGGATGGTTTCCACCACTTCCAGGCCGTAGCCGAGCAGGCCGGCACGTTTACGGGGGTTGTTACTCATCAGCCTCATTTTACTGATACCAAGTTCACGCAAAATTTGTGCGCCAACGCCATAGTCTCTTTCATCCATACCAAAGCCTAAATGTAAATTAGCTTCCACGGTATCCATTCCTTCTTCCTGTAATT
>JBGSIG010000284.1:0-1975 GCA_041742655.1 Ferruginibacter sp.
CGGTTTTTGAGTAGCTATCGTGACTAAAAATATCTCCTTTTTTAAAGGCGATATTCCTCGCCAGGAATTTATCACTAAATAGTTTTTGATGATAACGGATATAGTAACCCTTTGCTATTAAACTGTCTTCTAAATATTGGGCGTTGTTTACAGTATCCAGGCTTGAATAATCGGGATAAATAAACACTTTATTAATGCGGAATTGTTGCAGTTTTATGCTGTCTGTTCCCGGGGTAATGGTCAGTTCCAACTTAATGGTTGGTTTGTTTCTTTTTTCACTTTCTTCTGCCAGTAAACGAAGATTTTCAAAAGGGTCATCAGTCACGGTTGTCAATGACAATATAGTAGTGTCGCCCCGCATTCTCAAGTCTTCCGACGATAATTTATAATAGCCATTGTTTCTGTACAAATCCACCAGCCGGTTAATTTCTCCCTGGATATTGTTTTTGTTAACGGGCGTGTTTTCTGTTAATAAGGATGCCGGTTTCGAACTGTCTGCCAGGAATTGAAGATCCGGCTTTTTTAGGCGGTAGATAATAGTATCAATTAAAGTAGGGTTACCTGCGTTGATGGTATATTTTACGGTTACCCGTTGTTGCTTTTCAATTCCCCATTTAAACAGCTTGTATCTTTTTAGAGCCTTGCGGTGTACGGTGTCAATGTCTACTGTATATTTTGCCTGGTAATATCCAAGATGGTACATGGATCCAATCATATTTCTAGCACTCTGGTATGTATAGGCGGTGTCGTAAACAGGCGGGCTCTCTACATAATGTATCACAAATAAAAGATCTTTTGTAGTTACCTGTGCACTGTCCTCTAACTGGCCATATAACCGTTGTTTGGCTATATTTCTTTCTTCGTTATTAAATTTGCCGCCATTAATATCGATAATATTTTTATAAAGAAAAGGCTTGTTTTTTTGATACTTTCGTGGTGTTGTACAGGAGGCAAGAATAAGGGATAAGAAAAAAAGATTTTTCAAGCCTCTCAAATATTTTGTTTTTTCAGCCAAACTAAGCAATATAAATAAATTTTTAAGAGAACGATGTTAAGTAAAACATATATCAAATATATCCAAAGTTTGCACCATAAAAAATTTAGAGATACGGAGGATGTATTTATTGCCGAAGGTAGTAAAGTAGTGATGGAATTATTGAAATCAGGCACAATTTTGTGTGAAATGATTTTAGGCTTGCCCGAATGGATGCATGACAATGAACCGAAAATACGGCAATACTACGCAGGCCCAATGCAGGTAATAGCACCCTACGAACTCGAAAAAATATCTGCGCTCACTACTCCCAACCAGGTTATAGCGGTTATTAAAAAGTTCAAAGAAAACACAGCAATAAAAGGCAGGATTTCACTGATGTTGGACACCATTCAAGATCCGGGAAACCTGGGAACGATTATCAGAATTGCAGATTGGTTCGGCATAAAATCCATTCTTTGCTCACCAAACTGTACAGATATGTATAATCCAAAAGTAGTGCAAAGCACCATGGGCAGTTTGGGCAGGGTAGAGTTGATATATACTAACCTTACAGAATGGATACAAAAAAATGAAGCCATTAAGACTTATGCCGCCGCATTAAACGGAAAAAAAGTTAGCGAATTGAAAGGGTTGTCGGAAGGCGTCATTATTATAGGAAACGAATCTAAAGGAATCAGCGAAGACCTATTGCAATTGTGTACCGAAAAAATTACCATACCAAAAATTGGCGGCGCAGAATCATTGAATGCGGCAGTGGCGGCAGGTATTATTTTGTCGCATATTTGAAATTAAAGTGTACACTTTTTTCAAAAGGTGTACACTTTAATGGTATAAAAGATCATCTAAACTGTATTGCCTTTACAGGTTTAATTTTTTTAACCAGCAGGGTAGGTATTATAAGCATGGCAAAGCAAATAACAAGCGTAACCACATCTACCAATGCCACCTGCCACCACACCACATCGGCATGTGCCGCAG
>JBGSIG010000285.1:0-1980 GCA_041742655.1 Ferruginibacter sp.
GTTGGTTTGGTGGCTTAGTCGCCCCTTGTCGTCAATTAAAACAAAACTAAATGTCAAACAGGAAATATATTTACGCAAACTTGCCCGCAAAACATGGGCCTTCTTTGAAGATTTTGTGGTACAGGAAGATAACTGGCTGCCGCCTGATAATTTTCAACAGCACCCTTTTCCTGTAACAGCACACCGCACGTCTCCTACCAATATCGGGCTTGCGTTGCTTTCCAATCTTTCAGCGTTTGATTTTGGATACATCACTAAGTCGCAATTAATTGAACGTACTGCAAATACTTTTGAAACGCTGAAACGGCTTGACCGTTATAATGGCCATTTTTACAACTGGTACGATACAAAAACTTTGCAAACACTGCACCCAAGATATATCTCAGCGGTTGATAGTGGTAATTTAGCGGGGCATTTGCTTACCTTAAAACAAGGCTTCGTGGAAATGCACCATCAGAAAATTTCAGGCATAAAAATATTTAATGGCTTGCATGATACGCTCTCGATAGTTGCTGAAAAACTGGACGTTAAAGTAAATGATTCTTTTCAAAAATATCAACAACAGTTTCAATCGGATATTGAATTAATTGCGGAGACACCAGCAGCAATAAAATCTAAACTGGAAAGTTTATCAGCCGATTTTGACAGCATGCTTTCATCCCTAACTGTGACGCCGGAAACAGAAACTAAATATTGGCTTGAAGCATTTGATAAACAAATTAAAAACGCACTCAATGAAATATTGATGTTGCAGCCGTGGCTTGCTTCAAATATTCCACAAAAGTTTAAAGACGCGGAAGTATTTTCAGGAAATTTTTCTTTCGCCGGTTTATCGTTGCGGGCAGAAGAATTGATGCAGGAAATAAAGGAAAAATACAGTGATGAAAATACGCCTGAGGAAAATTTATGGCTTAAAAATGTGGAAGTAGATTTTCACGCCGTTTTAATTTTTGTTAAAGAGCGAATAATCCTTTTGCAAACGTTGATCACTAGCTGCGACGGGTTTGCCGATATGCAGTATGATTTTTTGTATGATGCCTCACGCCATTTACTCACCATCGGGTACAATGTGGAAGAACATCGCCGAGATGGCGGATTTTATGATTTGCTTGCTTCAGAAGCAAGGCTCGCTTCATTTGTTGCTATTGCCCAGGGAAAAATTCCGCAGGACAACTGGTTTGCTTTAGGGAGAAGGCTAACCAATGTATCAGGTGCTACCACTTTGCTCTCCTGGAGCGGTAGTATGTTTGAATATTTAATGCCCAACCTGGTAATGCCATCATACGAAAATACCTTGCTCGATCAAACCACATCGGGTGTTATTAAAACACAGGTTGATTACGGCAGGCAGCAGGGGGTACCGTGGGGTATTTCTGAATCGGGTTATAATATGGTTGATGCAAGCCTCAACTATCAATACCGGGCATTTGGTGTTCCGGGTCTTGGGTTTAAACGGGGCCTGGGCGAAGACCTGGTTATAGCTCCGTATGCATCCGTTATGGCGTTGATGATTGACCCGGAAGCGGCGGTTGAAAACCTTGAACGCCTTTCAGAAGAAGGCAACGAAGGGAAGTATGGTTTTTTTGAATCAATAGATTATACACCGTCAAGGTTACCACGTGGCAAATCAAAAGCACTCATCCAATCATTTATGGTGCATCACCAGGGAATGAGCTTGCTGTCACTTGCACATTTACTTCTTGATCAGCCAATGCAAAAAAGATTTGAGGCAGAGCCTCCCTTCCAGGCTACATTATTGCTTTTGCAGGAGCAGGTTCCCAAAGCCACCGGTTTTTATGCGTCGTCTGCAGATGCGATGGAGATAACAACAAGTTCCACCGTTTCAGAAATGCGTGTGATAAAAACTTCCAACACGCCGCTTCCCGAGGTGCAACTTTTATCAAATGGAAATTATCATGTAATGGTATCAAACGGCGGTGGAGGATACAGCCGGTGGAATGGCTATGCGGTTACCCGGTG
>JBGSIG010000286.1:0-3057 GCA_041742655.1 Ferruginibacter sp.
TAGGTAGAACTTAAATCATCATTGATACTTATGTGCCTTAAAAATTGCGAGGTACTATCATTAAAGAACTGATTGTGGCTCATTACAAATCTATGGATACTGTCGTTGTAATGTTTATTTATTGTCCATCCCGCAGTCTTAAAAGATATATTGTCATGGACATACATATTTTTCGGGTCATTAAAGTAAGCCCCTCTGCCGGAACTATAGGCCATGTAATTATACGCAAGCTCTGTACCTCCTGAGCCTCCATCAAAATATGCAATTTCTCCATGTTCGTCGGTGTTGCCGTACGCTTTATTTTGAATACCATTTCCGTAATTACTACCCAATGCATGAAGAAGAATATTATGTTTTACATACCTACCCGTTGCAAGCCTATCATTGTAATTATAAATCAAACCTCCATCATCTTTATATAAAAGACCACTATCGATAAAATTGCTGTCAACGTAGAAATTATTGCCCTGGTATTGGGCACCCACATAGCCCGTACCGACAATAGAATTTCTTCTTATAATCCCGGTGTTTACAACATTTACGGATATGGCCTTTGCATCATTATCGTTATTGCCCGAAATGTTTGTAAGAAAATTAAATCCTGAGTACCTAATATTATTATTGTAAACAATGACATTTGTGGTGTTTTTATTATTTACGTCAATAGCAGAGTTTAAGCATTCTTCTAAGTAATTTCCTGCAATGTATGTGTATGGACAATTCCAAACCAATATGCCTTTTCTTCCCGATTGATATATTTCACAATTCACTGTTGTAAAATTACCACCGTTGCTTGTGGATATAGCAGCATAATTTGAACCTATTAATCGTATGTTTTCTATTTTGATATACGTTCTTGAATTAACATCCATCAGCGTATCAACTACAGACACTTTTACGGTGTAAGAACTTGGCACACCTACACCGAAATACATGCTTAAATCTTTTGTTGATGGATTGATATACCATTCTCCAAACTGATTAAGTGTTCTTAAATCTGCCTGCACAAAAGCACCCCTGGGCGCATCTTTTGGATTGCTTGAAGTAGCTGGCGTTCCATGTTCGTTTATGCCACTATTGATTGTATAGGTAGCCGTTGAGCCTGACATACCTGTTATGGTATTAGTCTCTAAAAGGTGAGCGCCTTTTTTAATTACAAGTTGAGCGCCGGTCCAGTTGACGGTACCTGCATTAAATTGAGTACTGGTTATAGAAGTGTTGGTGCTAAAACTTTGGTATTCTAAATATCCACCATTCAAACTATCTTGATTTGGCCACCTTCCCATTCCTTTAACTTCTCCATCTACAGAAACAAGCATTAAACTTGACTTTGCACCGGTTGCAGGATAACGCCAAATACCTCCACCATCATTTATTGCACCGCCACTTACTAATGTAGTCCAACCTGTAAAAACAGGCAATGCACCAGAGCCGTAAGAACCTATTGTAATAAAATTTCCGGCGCTGCCACTTCTGCTAAATATCCATGTACCAGTAAATGTGTCACCTGATTTGAACAATACAAAATCGCCAGGTGATAAAGAAGAAAAGAAGCTATTGAACTTTGCATTTGTTTGCCAGGGCGTTGCTTGGTTCTGTGCCTGTGCAGATGAATAAGCATCACTACCACTATTGCTAAAATAGTAGGTATTGCCAAAAACTTGCTGCGATAAAATCAATAGAATAAATAGTATTTTTTTCATAATTAATTTATGGGTTAGCGATTACTTCAAAACCTTGTAAATATTGTGTGTCTGTACCAACAGCAAGCTGACTTGTTACTGTTACAGTCACTGCAGAAGAAAAGTCTATTGTAAATGTCTGCGGTGTTCCACTTGTTCCAGCCCCGAAAGTATTATTGGTTGAATTTGTAGTGCCGGATACTTGCGACGTTAATGAATTTCTCATTCTTAAAATCGAGTATCCGCTAATAGTATTAACATTTTCACCTCCTTGAGTTGAAACTAAAACACCGTTAAATTTTATTCTTAAAGTCTTTAAGTTGGCATTATTAGCATTCTGCGATTGCAGCCATGTAATATGAAAGCTGCCATTTACGCCAATGCTGTTAGCAGGGATTACCCCTGTGTATAAAGTGTTTTCCGTAGTACTGCCTGTATTAGCTAATTGAACATTAGAAGATATTACCCTACGGCTCATGGTAGCTATCGCCGTAGCATTAGCCCCAATCCTTGTATTATGCGCTGCAATGCTATCAGTGTTTGGCGGCGCATTAAACACATAAGGCCCGGTACCTGTAATTGAAAAGCCTTGCGCCAACGCTCCTGCTGACAATGTAGTAGTGTTTGCATTTGCAGAATCCGCCACTGTTGTTTGCACAAAAGCTGTGGTAGCAATCTTTGTAGAATTGTCGCCTGCTGTTGGTGTGGTTGACAAAGGCACACCAGAAAGTGATGGACTTGCCAAATTTGCTTTTAAATTCAATGCAGCCTGTAAATCTGTTTGGCTGCTCAATGTGCCGGTTATGCCTCCCCATGCACCTCCAAACGGTATGGCCTGGTGGTTATACAAGCCAGTAGCATCCACAGTAAGCATGTGTACTGTTCCTGTATTCGTAAAGGCTGCACTATCTGCCGACAAACCCCGTACACGAATTTTTGTATAAAAATCAGTAAAGTGATCCCATGTACCTACCACACCAATTGTGCTGTATTTTACATACTGGTAATTACTATTGAAAAGATTAATAGACTTTGAAGGGTCAACCGGTGTACCACCATTTGTTTTAATAGTGAGCCCAAAACCACTTGCCCCTAAATATCCACGCCCACCATTTATTGAAATACCGGTGGTACTAAAGAAATCACTATGGCCAACAGACAAATCATTACCGTTATAATTTAGCCCTGTGTTGTCTTCAATTAATTTGCCACTTGCGTTTGCATAAGGAACACTACCAGTAGAAAACGGCGCTACCTTTTGCGTGTACAATTGCTGCTTAACCCAATCAGTATTTGCAATCGTAAACCCACTATCAGCCACCACAGCCGTTGGGGCTAAAGGCGAACCCGAAAAAGAAGGAGAAATTAAATTTGC
>JBGSIG010000287.1:0-1945 GCA_041742655.1 Ferruginibacter sp.
CATTTGTGGAATGGATTTAGTGCCAATAAAAGCCGATAGTTCGGTAGAAGAGAAAACCTATAAAAAACTGTCAAAGAAGTTTTGGATAGCTACCGCATTCACCTTGCCTATTTTCTTAATAGCAATGAGCGAAATGATTCCCAACAATCCATTATATAAATTAATAGCACAAAAACAGTGGAATTGGGTGCAGTTTATTCTATCCCTTCCCGTGGTGTTTTATGCGACTTGGATGTTTTTTGAACGTGCGTACAAAAGCATCAAAACGTGGAACCTCAATATGTTTACGCTTATTGGAATTGGTGCGGGAGTCGCTTGGTTATTCAGTGTTGTCGGTATGCTTTTCCCTGATGTTTTTCCAGCTCAGTTTAAAACTGAATCGGGAGCTGTTCACGTTTATTTTGAAGCAGCAACCGTTATTTTGACCTTAGTGTTGATGGGGCAACTTTTAGAAGCTCGTGCACACAGCAGAACCACATCTGCAGTAAAAGAATTGTTGAAATTAGCACCAAACAAAGCCATAAAAATAGTGGATGGCGAAGATGTTGAAGTCACCATTGACAAAATAGAATTAAATGATATTCTCAAAGTAAAACCAGGTGAAAAAATTCCTGTGGACGGTGAAATAACCGAAGGAGATACCACCATTGACGAATCAATGATTACAGGAGAGCCAATTCCTGTAAATAAAACGGTGGGTGATAAAGCAAGTAGCGGAACTATCAATGGCAATCAAACCTTTTTGATGAAAGCCGAAAAAATAGGTAGCGACACCTTACTTTCCCAAATCATTCATATGGTCAATAATGCCAGTAGAAGTCGTGCACCTATTCAGAATTTAGCCGACAAAGTATCGGGGTATTTTGTGCCTTTAGTAGTCATTATATCTTTAATAACTTTTGCCGTTTGGGCCATTTGGGGTCCAGAGCCTGCTTATGTATATGCCTTGGTTAATGCAATAGCAGTCTTAATCATTGCGTGTCCGTGTGCTTTGGGCTTGGCAACACCAATGTCTGTTATGGTTGGCGTTGGCAAAGGTGCACAAAATGGTGTGTTAATTAAAAATGCCGAAGCTCTTGAAAAATTGGGCAAGGTAGATACATTAATCATTGACAAAACAGGAACAATTACCGAAGGCAAACCAACCGTAGAAAAAATAGGTGCTTTTAATAATGGTTTCAGCGAAAACGAAGTGCTTCAATACATTGTTTCCTTAAACCACAATAGTGAACATCCATTAGCCGAAGCAACGGTAAAATATGGTCAGGAACAAAAAGCTGAAATCATTCAATCGAATAATTTTAATGCCGTAACAGGCAAAGGGGTTGAAGCGACTATCAATGATAAAACCGTAGCCTTAGGAAATCCCAAAATGATGGAATATGCCAATGCCAAAATCACTTCTGAAATGGAAACTGAAGCTAAAAACTTTCAAAAGCAAGGTAAAACGGTTTCGTATTTAGCCATAGATAAAACGGTGGTTGGTTATGTTGTGATTGGCGACAAAATAAAAGAAACAAGTGCCAAAGCCATTAAAGCACTTCAAGAAAAAGGCATTGCAGTCATAATGCTAACAGGTGATAATTACGATACCGCACAAGCAGTAGCATCAGAATTAAAACTTGCCGATTTTAAAGCAAGTATGTTACCAGAAGACAAACTTAATGAAGTTGAAAAACTTCAAAAGAAAGGCAATGTTGTTGCAATGGCAGGAGATGGCATTAATGATGCACCCGCATTAGCGAAGAGTGATGTGGGAATTGCAATGGGAACAGGCACAGATGTAGCCATTGAAAGTGCAATGATAACCTTGGTAAAAGGCGATTTACACGGTATCGTAAAAGCCAGAAATTTAAGTGATGCTGTGATGAAGAACATTAAACAAAATTTATTTTTTGCATTGATTTATAACACATTAGGCGTACCAATCGCAGCAGGTGTTTTA
>JBGSIG010000288.1:0-1576 GCA_041742655.1 Ferruginibacter sp.
CCTTAATTTTTTCCAGTAATTGAAAGCCATTCATAACAGGCATTTCAATATCAAGAAAAATAATATCGGGTTTCAATTTTATAACCTGGGTTAATGCATTTTCACTATCCGTACATTCCGCAACCACCTCTACATTCGGGCAATACATTTTTAACTGCAGCGAAAGCAGCTTTACGCAATCCGGTTCATCATCTATATTTATTGCTTTCAGCATATAAATTATACAGGTATTTTAATGATCACTTTAGTTCCGGTCGCATTGTTCATTGTATCCTTAAGGTCGGCTACCTGCACATCGGCTTTAATACCATACACCTGGTTTATCATATCAATTCTTTCTGATGTCATTTTTAATCCAAACGATTTTTGCCTGGTGGCAGATTTGCTTTTGTATTCCAAAGCCTGCTCCCTCCCTACTCCATCGTCTGCTATTTCTACCTGCAGCAAATGCTCCGCAGGCTGTGCTATTTCAATTACAATGTTACCGCCTTCTTTCTTGTGCATCAGTCCATGCCAGATCGCATTTTCTACATACGGCTGAATAAGCAATGGCGGCAGCTCGGTGTATTGCTGATCAATATCAGGTGATACATTAATTTGATATTTTACTTTGTGTTTAAACCGCATCGCTTCCAGTTCAATATACAAGCGCAATGCTTCCAGTTCTTTTTCCAGGGTTACTTTTTCTGAACGGGAGTTTTCCAATACCAGCCTAATTAATTGGGAAAACATCGTGAGGTATTCCGAAGCGGTTTTTGAATCATTCTCCAGTGTGTAAAGCTTGATTGAATTCAGACAATTAAAAATAAAGTGCGGATTCATCTGTGCCCTCAATGCAATCATTTCTGTTTCTGCAATTTTTTGTTCAAAAGCAATCTGTACCTGCTTAATTTTTTGTTCTGCTACCACTTTGTTTTGTTGTTCCAGTGCTGTTGTACGCTTTTGCAGTTCATCCTGTAACTGGACAGTATACTGTTTTTGTAAATTGTTCTTTTCAATTAACACCAGCTTACTCCTGTACGACAGTGCAAAAGAAAAACAAATAGCCTCAATGGTAAGACCAAGCAAAAAATAAAACGGAACAAAAATAAGCACGTAGCCTACCGTATCAGTTCTGAATGTTAAATACGACGAAAACATCAGTGGCATACACCACAGCAACAACATACTGAGCAAACCGCCAAACATAAACCACTTTACCCTTTCTTTGCTCATAGCGGTGAGTACCAGTAATAAAAGGTTTAGTATTGTTACCGGAAACATGGTAACAAAGTATCCGTAATAGTTAGTAAATATAAATTTACCTGTACGAATGGTGGTAAATTCTATCAGCATTTGAATACAAGCAATCACTAATAAAGCGCTTACCATCTTCCACCCTTTCTTAAATTGCTGCGGCAGTTTCAGCATTTTACCAATAAACAAAGTATACAGCACCGGCACAAAAAATAAGAATATAGAAAAAATAAAGTCGTTTAAAAAAGAAGAGAATATGCCAAACTGGTGCCGTATATCAATCCAGAAAAGCCCTGTAAATGCTGCCGACAATGTATAAGCCATGTACCATAAAAACGCT
>JBGSIG010000289.1:0-2809 GCA_041742655.1 Ferruginibacter sp.
GCCGAAGAAGGCCGGGATATTGGCCTCAGTTATTTAAAACAACGTGGATTCAGAGAAGACATCATTAAAAAATTTCAGATCGGTTTTAATCCTGAAGGCCGTGATACTTTTGCCAAAGCAGCAATAGATGCTCAATACAACATTGATTTACTGCAAAAAAGCGGGCTTGTGGCCATTAGAGACGAAAGGCCTGTAGACAATTACCGTGGAAGAATTATTTTCCCCATTCACAACCAAAGTGGTAAAGTTGTTGGTTTTGGAGCAAGAATTTTAAAATCGAATGATAAGGCACCCAAATATATAAATACACCGGAAAATGATATTTATGTAAAAAGTAAAATTTTATATGGCGGTTATTTTGCCAGGCAGGCTATAGACAAGGCAGATGAATGTTTGCTGGTAGAAGGATACACGGATGTAGTGTCACTTCACCAGGCTGGTATTGAAAATGTAGTTGCCAGCGGAGGTACTTCTCTAACACCCGACCAGTTGCGGCTGGTAAAAAAATACACCAATAACCTTACCATTATTTACGATGGGGATAGTGCCGGCGTTAAAGCAGCCCTGAGAGGGCTTGACCTTGCACTTGAAGAAGGACTTAATGTAAAGCTGGTACTGATACCCGATAAAGAAGATCCCGATAGCTATGTAAATAAAGTTGGTGCAGAAGCTTTTTCAGCATTTATTGCCGCCAATAAAAAAGATTTCATCCTGTTTCAGTTGGAAGTTTCTTTAAGTGATGCAGGCAGCGATTCGGTAAAAAAATCGGCAGTGGTAAACCAGGTGGCAGAAACCATTTCTAAAATTAATAAAGCCGAGGACTTTACACGGCAACAAGATTACATTAAGCAAAGCGCTGCGCTGTTAAAAATTGAAGAAGCCGGCCTGCATGCGTTGGTGAACAAATTCATCAGGGAAAAAATTACCAAAGAAGAAAACCGGGTTAACAGGCAGGACGCAAATGAAAGCTTTGCCGCACCAACACAGCCTTTTGAAATAGAAGATGACGCTGTTGCCCTGCTGAACAAAGACGAAATGCAGGAACGGGCAATGGTTAGAAGTTTGCTGGAGTTTGGTGGTAAAGAATGGGCCGAAGGACAGCGTGTTGCCGATTATATTTTAACTGAAATTGGGGCCAATCAACTGGATGAAATGATCGAAAACAAAAACCTGGTGGAGCTGGTAAAAACCTATAAAACCTGGTACGATGCAGGGCTTGAACCCACCTCAAAAAATTTTTTATACCATGAAGATTTGGCCATGAGCGCCCTGGCAATAAGCGTGATGGATTACGTGTACGAAATAAGCCCCAACTGGAAAAATGTTTTTGAAGGCAAGATTGAGACGAGGGAAGATTTATACAGGGAAGAAGTTTTCAGCACACTTAATTATCTTAAATTAAGAAAGATAAAACGCATGATGGACGAAAATCAGCGTGACCTTGAAAAAGAAGTTAAACCCGAAGACCAAATGGTATTTTTACAAATTCATCAGCACTTAAAGAAAATGGAAATTGAATTGACCAGGCAGTTGGGGACGGTGATTTTTAGGTGAAGGGCGTGAATGGGCAATGGTGAATAGATGTATAGGCAATAATAGTGTCGTCGAAGATTTTAGCGTTGCCCATCCGATAGCTGTCGTATCGCAATACAACAATACAACAATTTACCAATTGAGCCCCCCTAAGCCCCCTCTTGAAATGTAGAAACTTCGTCCTTATGCCTCAGCATTTTTACTAACTGTATTAACGCAGTTAAGGCAAATATTCCACCAATGATCCAGTTTATATATTGATGGCTATTGGCAATCCGCTGCACCATCCATTTGCCTCCGAAAATAAATACACAATTGCCAATCAATGTTCCAAGGCCGATTCCAACTATATAACTATTGTATTGCGCAGGTTTTGGTTCTAATATTTTTTTATTGAACAACACGGTACTCCAACCAAACCAAAAAGGTATTTGCACCGGGTTTATAGCGCAGAGGAACATGCCCAGCAAAAAACGGTTAAGGTGATTATTGAGCATAATATTTTTTGCACCTGCATCGGTTTTTGACGCAGCAATAAAACTGCCCACGGCCAATGCTACGATGATAGCCAGTGTTATCCACTCCATTATTTTCATCAGGCGTACCTGCTTACGCACCCAGTCTATACCAACCAATGACAATCGCACGTATACCATTTCTACCAGCAGCGATCCTAATGAAAACCAGATGGCCTGCCGTATGCTTTCCTGTATGCCAATTTGCATGGCGGCCACATTTAAAGTGCCCAAAGGCAGTGATCCTAAAAAGCTAATCATCATGCCCCAAAAAAAAACTTTCACTAGCGCCGTCATAAAACAAAGATAATATTTTAAGTACCTTTTACAGGAATGTGTAAATGGCCGTTAAGGCGTTAAGACATTGCGGTATAAAAGAAATAAAAACGTCCAAACGCCTTAACGGCAAAACTAAGTAACCTGTATATGTTGCGACAATTTTAAACGGCATTGGTGTAACTATCTTAAATTACATAAAAAATAAAGGCTTGATAAAATCGTCAACTATACAATTATTGCGTTTTCATTTTTCATTTTTTTTGATGCCGGTGTATTGGTTTGCATTAAGCCAGACACAAAGCATTGACAAGGCCCGGGCGATACTCATCTTTATAATTCTTCACTTATTAGTGTACCCGGCCAGCAATGGTTACAACAGTTATATGGACAGGGATACAGGAAGTGTAGGTGGCATCAAAGTACCTATGCAGCCTACAAGGCAGTTATTTTACATCACCGTGCTAATGGATACCGTTGCTATC
>JBGSIG010000290.1:0-3108 GCA_041742655.1 Ferruginibacter sp.
GGTATTAAGCAGGTCAAAAATACTATTTTTTTTAGAAAAAGCAATTTTTCACCTAAAATTAAATGCTCCTATTAAAAGCAAGTTATATAACCTCATTTAAAATAAAGCTGTAAAAAAAATGTTTTGTACCTGTAAAAAAAATTTAGGGAGTTGTTGCTTCTTTTAATATTTCTGCAAAAAAAATGCGCCAAATACTCATAAAAGTCACCGTAATTTCCGCAGCATACCGATAGTTATACTCAATTATTAAAAATAAGTTCGCTTTTACATAATAACCTTCTTTAATTGTTGTTGTAACTATTAATACCCAAAATATCATTTAATCCTGATATTCCCTAACCATTATTTATACCTGCAAGTACCTCTGCATGTATAAGTTATTTACTTAAACCTGAAACTATGAAAACCATGCAAAAAAAATCTACCCCCTCAGCCCTGCTTAATTACAATGTTAAACCTAAAGCGCAGGTTTACGCGGCTATAGCCTGCTTTATTTTAAAACGCAGCCGCTCTGGCAATAGCCGGTCTTAACAAAAGCAATTTTTACGTCATTATTATCTGTGCAAAACTGGTAATTAGCATTTAGCAGTAAATACCTGCTATATGTTGCCGAATTGTATACTGTACAATAGGCTTGCATACCTAATAGTACCACCCTGAAAACCCTGAAAACTATGAAAATCCTATTTACACTATCATTCTTGTTTTTTGTATGTATCTCAAATGCAAAAAACTTTTATATTTCGGCAACAGGTAACGACGCCAATAACGGCTTATCCCCTTCGGCTCCCTGGAAAACTATTGCCAAATTAAATGCATCTTTTGGCTCTATTGCAGCAGGAGACTCAATTTTATTTAAAAGCGGTGAAAGCTTTTACGGTGCTATAGTGGTTGGCAAGTCAGGCGCAGCGGGCAGGCCAATTGTAATTGGTGCCTATGGAACTGGTGCAAAGCCAGTAATTACAGGTTTTTCAACAATGATAGGCTGGACACCCACCTCTGGCGGTATTTACCAGGCAGATGCATCTGCAGTTAAATACTCTGTCAACATGGTTACCATAAATGGTATACCTCAAGGAATAGGCAGGTTTCCAAACGCCAATGCCCCCAATGGTGGCTATTTAACATATACAGCTTTTTCAGGCAATACCAGTTTAACAGCCGCAGGGCTTAGTGGAACAAACTGGACGGGTGCAGAAGTTGTTGCCAGGAAAGAAGGATATATATTAGAGAGAGATAGTATTACCAGCCAGTCTGGTGGTACCGTAACCTATGTTGCAACCCAGTCAATAAATCCGCGAAACACACCAGTAGCAAAAGCATATACTACAACTGGTGTTGGATATGGGCTTTTTATTCAGAAAGACATTAGGACATTAGATCAGTTTGGGGAATGGTTTTTTAATTCGAAAACAAAAAAAATGAATGTTTATTTTGGCGGCAGTAACCCATCCGCTCAAAATGTAAAGGTATCTTCTATAGATACTTTGATCAATATAGGGCCCTGGAACTATATTAACATTGTTGATATTGAACTGCAAGGAGCTAACCTTGCCGCAATTTATTTTAAAGATGCGGGAAACTTACTGGTTAAAAATTGCGATATGAAGTTTAATGGTGGCAAAGGTGTATTTGGCTGGAATTCCTCGAATGTAACGATACAAGGCAACACAATAGAAAATTCAATGGTTGGCGCTATAGACCTAACCGGGAGATACGCAAAAAACAACTACGTTATTGACAACACCATAAAGAATACAGGCGTAATAGCAGGCATGAGTTCTTTTTACGATGATGCCGATTGTAAGGCTATTTATGTAAGTGTTGATACATTGGCAGTAGTGCGTAAGAACAGGGTTGACTCAAGCGGATACATTGCTATTCAATTCCAGGGAGCGGGAATAATTATCGACAGCAATTTTGTAAATTATTACGGCTTTATTAAGGATGACGGCGGTGGTATTTATACCTTTTCCACTGTAAAGGGCCATCGCGTTATAAAAAATAATATTGTACTTAATGGCATTGGTGCGCCAGAAGGCAATGCAAGCCCTTCGCATTGCGAAGGTTTCTACAGCGATGGTGGTGCCAGGGGAAGTACCGTGTATAATAATACTTTTGCATACATCGAAAATAGAGGAATGTATTTTAACGATCCCAAAGACATAGATGCGCAATTCAATACGATATACTCAACAACGGCAATTGGATGGTGTGCAAACAAACATTTTAATGACTCGGTATATAATTTTAAATTAAAAAATAATGCCTTTTTTAAAGTTGGAACTTCACCGGCAAATGGCCAGGTTTATTGCAACACCGGCACAGATGCAAAATCGAAACCGGTAGTTTCAGGTATCCAGGCTGCATTGCAACAAGTGGGTGTTGTTGACAGCAATTATTATCAATTTGAAGCGGTAAATAAAACTCCGTTTTACTGGTATCACAAAACTTCGGCTGCAACAAAATATACTTTTCCGGCTGCTGTAGATTTAGTGGGGTGGAAGTCATATTCCGGTCATGATGCTCATTCTGTTTTATTTTCAAGTGCTTCTATACCAACCGATATATTTTTGTTCAATGCGGGCGATAAAGCAAAAACTTTTCCTTTAAACGGAATATATACCGACGTTAATAAAAAGACTTATCAAGGCACAGTTGCGTTACAGCCTTTTACTTCAATTATTTTAATAAAAACAGGAGAACTTCCGACTTTATTAAAGGCTGATGCTGGAACGGATATTTCACTCGTTTTACCAATGAATTCGACCTTGTTAAAAGGTAGTGCATCAGGAACGATCACTACGGTGACTAATTATACCTGGACAAAAATTTCAGGCCCCTCGCAATTTACAATCGCTACTCCCAATAATCCTAGTACGGTTATCAGCAATTTAACCATGGGTAAATATACCTTTCAACTTAAAGTGGTGAATGGGTTAGGAGATTCAGCCCTGGCCACCGTAAACATTGTAACATTGGGAGTATTACCTGTTACTCTAATTGATTTTTTTGCTAAAAATACAAATGGCAATATTGATTTGAATTGGAAAGTTGCATCAGAATTAAATGTTAGTCATTATTCAGTTGAAAGAAGCAATAATGGGC
>JBGSIG010000291.1:0-2054 GCA_041742655.1 Ferruginibacter sp.
TCAGCAGGTGGCAAGTGGTAAAAAATTCCGTTGGAGCCCATTATATTTTTTGAGAACCCGGCTTCTTCCATTGATTTGTCCAGCATGTGGTAATCTTCTTCGTTAGCATCAAATAATTCCACCCGTGTAATAAATTTTGCCATGCTTCAATTTTTTACCTCATCACCCTTCCTCTTCTCCTTGCTTCGGCTACGCTCAGCAGGAGAAGAGTCGGTACTGTATACCTTTAATAACCATTTGATCTTCCATATCAATTTTAATATACTTATTCAACACATATCAACGACGCTACTTTTTTCTACCTCTTTTGTTAAGCAAGAGCGCTGATCCATGTAATTTAAGAACTCAACAATTCAACTATATAGCAATCCTACAATTCAACAATTTATCACTCCGTCCTTAAACTCTTTACCGGGTTTACCACTGCCGCCTTTATAGCCCGGAAGCTTACGGTAATTAATGCGATCAAAATAGCCAATGCTCCCGCAATTAAAATTGTTATCCACGACATGCCCACGCTATACTGGTAATTTTCCAACCATTTGTTCATTGCGATCCAGGCAATGGGTACCGCTATCATCAATGCAAAAAACACCAACACCAAAAATTCCTTCGAAAGCAGGGCGAACAATGAACCCGCACTTGCACCCAATACTTTTCTTATACCAAATTCCTTAGTGCGCTGTTCAGCCGTAAACATCACCAACCCAAGCAGGCCAAGGCACGAAATAAAAATGGCAAGAAAGGCAAAATAATCTGACAGCCGGCTCACTACCTGCTCGCTTTTGTACAGCTTCTGGTATTCTTCGCTCGAGAACTGGTAGGTGAATGGAAATTTAGGATTAAGGTTCTTACAAACTTTCTCAAGCGATGCCAGTGCTTCTTTTGTTTTGCCGGGCTTTGTTCGCACCAGGGCCGAGCCCCACCCCATCTCTTCGCCTAAACGGATCACCATTGGAGTGATGGCGGTATGGAGTGAATTAAAATGAAAATCTTTTATCACCCCAATGATCGTTCCCTTCTTTTGCCAGAAGGTTAGTGGCTTACCGATTGGGTCTTTATAAGCAATTCTTTTTAATGCAGATTCGTTCACAATATACCCCACAGAATCAGTAGCAAAATCTTTTGAATAATCACGCCCCTGAACCATTTGGGTGTTCATGGTTTTAGTAAAATCGTATCCCACCGCAGCCTGCGTAAATTCAATAGCCGCATTAGGGTCTTTTCCCACCCAATCAACCCCGCCTGTACTATTATCTATCTGGGTTGGGCTTTGGGTCATTCGTGTTACATCCTGCACTCCGGGCATATTCAAAATTTCGTCTTTAAATATTTTATATTTAGCGGTAAGGTCGCCTTCCAGCGGAATATAAATAAGGTTTTCCCTGTCGTATCCAAGACTTATGGACTGTATGTAATTCACCTGCTTACTTACTACTATGGTTCCAACAATTAATATTATTGACAATACAAACTGAAAAACTACCAGACCTTTTCTAAACCATAGTGAGCCACTGCTGGATTTTAGCGACCCTTTCAACACACGAACCGGGTTAAATGAAGACAGGTAGAGGGCAGGATAACTTCCGGAAATAAAACCGGTGAGCAATAATAACCCCGCAAGTGCCACCAGGAAATAGGCGTTATCAAATGGTACCGAGATTTGTTTTGCAGTAAGCAAATTGAATTGTGGCAATACGATCATTACCAGTGCCAGCGCAATGATAACGGCAAATGTAACAATTACCAACGCCTCGCCTATAAACTGGCCTATTAATGAAGAGCGTGCTGCACCAACAACTTTTCTCACACCCACTTCCTTCGCCCTTTTTACAGAACGGGCTGTTGTAAGATTCATGAAATTGATGCAGGCAATGAGTAAAATAAAAATAGCCACAATGCTAAATAACCGCACGTACTGAATTATGCCACCGGTTAATTCTCCATTCTTGAAATTGGAATTGAGGTACATCTCTCCATACTGTTGAACACCCAGTCGTATATAATTATTTTTAGTTTGCTCCTTATTATAATTGTCAAGAAACCGGGACACT
>JBGSIG010000292.1:0-14937 GCA_041742655.1 Ferruginibacter sp.
ATATACAATGATGCATGCATTGAGGGCACCGAAAGTGCTGATCATAATGAGTACTGAAATTATCGCTGTTCCAGTTTTACCCATTAATGTTCCCGCTACTATTGCTGCTGCAATTTGGTTTTCATTAATGGCTGCCAATTCGCTCACCGGCAATACCTGCATGAAAGCATAGTTCAATAAAACATATAATGTCATGGCGATGCCCACACCTGCAATAATGGCCAGCGGAACATTCCGTGTCGGGTCTTTAATTTCTCCTGTTACTGAACTTAAAATGGCCCAGCCATCGTACGCCCAAAAGGCACTGAGCCTGGCGCCAAACAAAGCACTAAATAATGCAGTGTTAGAAAACTGAATTGTTGCTGCAGTAGCAGCATTCGAAGCATGTACCGCTGCAGCATTTGAATAAAACAAGCCCGCTACTATCAGCATCAGGATTCCCAATATTTTAGCGCCTGTTACAACATTGTTCAATACCCCTCCATTTTTTGTACCGCGGTAATTGATCCAGGTCAATAGACAGATAGCTGTTACTGCAACTATCTTTACGCCTGAGCCTGCAAATGGAAAAATAAAATTACCAATTGAAACATTTTCTAATCCCTGCAAGGGCTCGGGTATATGTATCAGCGTATTTAAAGATTGAGAAAAAATAAAGGCCAGTGCAGCAACAGAACCACTTCCGATAATTGTAAAAATGGTAAACCCATACAAAAAGGAAAAAAAATTACCCACTGAAAGACGTAAATATTCATACACACCGCCCGATTCCGTTGTGATGGTTGCCAGCCCTGCCAATGTAAATGCACCAAACATAGTGATGATGCCTGCGATGATCCATGCCGCTAAAATGTATGGTTCGCTCATTAGGGCGGCCGACATCGGTGCTATTTTTTTAAAGACACCCGACCCAATCATAATGCCAGCCACTAATAAAATTCCTGTAGGTAATCCAATCACCCTTCTAAGCGGAATCTTTGTTTTATCTGTAGTGTCTATGTTTTCCTGATCGTTCATCGTCTTACTATTCGTCTTAAAATATGAATAGCTGTATTTTTAATTATTTAATTTTACAAATCCGCCATCAATCGGGTAATCGCAACCGGTAATAAATGAAGCCTCATCGCTGCAGAGGTATAACGCTAATGCTGCAATTTCTGCTGGTTTTGCCATCCGTCCAATTGGTTGCGTTTTGGACAATTTATCAAACATTTCTTTTTCATTATCAGGATAATTCTTTGCAATAAAACCATCTACAAATGGCGTATGTACCCTGGCAGGTGAAATGGAATTGCAACGGATATTTTCTGATATATAATCCTTGGCAACACTTAAGGTCATGGCGATAATAGCCCCTTTAGTTGCTGAATATACAAACCTATCGGGTATGCCTACCAGCGCCGCAACAGATGCCATATTAATAATTACACCACCACCTGATTTTCTAATTTGTGGAACGGCTGCATACAGGCAATTGTACACGCCCTTAATATTTACATTTACTACCCGGTCGAAGTCTGCTTCGGGTGTAGTATCTGCTTTGCCTACATGCGCAATGCCCGCATTATTAACCAGCATATGAATGTTGCCAATCTTTTCAAATACACTTACAACATCCTGTTGGTTGGCCACATTACAGGCATGTAAAAATACTTTGCCGCCCGCAGCTGTAATTTCTTCAATAGCATTTTTTGCACTATCGTTAGTCAGTTCAATGATATGCACTTCTGCTCCTTGTTGGGCAAATAAAACTGCAATGGCTTTTCCTATACCACTGCCACCGCCGGTGATCACTGCTTTTTTATTTTGTAGAGAAAACATGGATTAAATAGTTATATGTTACGGCTTATTATTTGTTTTTTAATTTTTACCATTGTGTTTCCTGGAACTTGTGGGCACCTGTACCTTTTGGCATCCTTCGAATCGCTTTTTGTCCCTGTTACTATTTACCTGGCGATGCTTCGCCGACCTTTATTTTGTACCCCCGCCATCCAAAATAAAGTATTACCAGAAAACAAAGAAGTGGTACAATATACGCCGATTGAATGCTGCCTGTTTTGTCGGATATCTGCCCCATTAAAGGTGGTATAAACGCACCCCCTACAATCGCCATTACCAAAAATGAAGAAGCTATTTTACTTTCTTCTCCAAGTTCCTTAATGCCTAAGGCAAAAATAGTTGGGAACATGATTGACATAAAGAAAGGCACCGCCAGCAAGGCATACACGGCGATGCTGCCGGTTGCCATTAGTGCAATGGCGAGTAATGCAATACTGATGACTGCATACAAACAGAGCAGTTTTGCTGGTTTTATATATTTCATAAAAAATGTTCCTGCAAAACGGCCGACCATAAAACCTACCATAGCAATAAAGCCCCACCGGTAAGCTGCATCTTTTTCAGGTAGATCCATTGTATACTTCGAAAACCTGATAAAGAAACTGCCTATGCCCACCTGTGCACCCACATAAAAAAATTGTGCAATCACTGCCCACAAAACATGGGGGTGGCGAAATACACTTAAGCTAAAAGACTTATGGCCATGGCCATCATTGTCCGTATCGGCTTCTTTTATTTCGGGCAAACGGGTGAATACAAAAAATATAGCCACCAGCAACACTACGCCTGCAATGATCATGTAAGGAATTTTTATGGTTCCTGCTTCGTAGGTAAGATAACTGTTCAACTGTTCTGGTGACATTTGCTGCAACTCCTGGGGTGTATGTTCAATACCCGACAATATAAACTGTCCGCCAATGATGGGTGCAATAAAAGCACCAACGCCATTGAAAGATTGTGCAAAATTTAAGCGCTGTTCAGATGATTCTTTAGGCCCTAATTTGGTAATGTACGGATTGGCAACTGTTTCTAAAAAAGTAGCGCCGGCGGCGATAATAAACAATGCCAATAAAAAGAAATCGTAACTACGTGCAGATGCTGCGGGAACAAACATTGCCGCACCAATGGCATATAAAATCAAACCAAAAAGAATTCCCTTTTTATAACCATACTTATGCATAAACCACCCTGCCGGCAATGCAACAATAAAATAACCAAGGTATACCGCCGTGTCAATTAACGACGACTGAAAATCGGTTAACTGGCAAGCCTTTTTTAAATGCGGAATCAATATGGGGTTGATATTGTGTAAAAAGGCCCATAGAAAAAAGAGGCTGGTAATTAAGGCAAAGGCAATTTTGTAGCTGGTAGCTTTTTGTTCTGGCATATTGATCGTTAAGGTTGTTTAGAAAACAGGGTGGTTTATTGAAACCAACACCTGGTTATTGAAATTACTAATTCTTTTTTGTAATGGTGCTGGTAAGTACGCAATATTGTAAATAGCCATCCTTGTCACAAAAGTTTATGCTAACTTTTTTATTTTTTGATTGCATCAAGATCTACTCCTAATAACTGCTTTGCAAGTATTTTTAATGTCGTATAGTCACCCTGGAAATGACAGGTGGTTTCTTTATATTCACCAGTTTCTCCTTTCTTTAATGCCAGGGCGGGTGAGGATGATTCCACTTCGTAAAAGGGTCCCATTTGTGTGCCGTCAGCCAGGGGGCCATCGTTATAAGAATTGATCACGTCTCCTTTGTATGGTTCTTTTTGCATCTCCCATTTACTATTTACATAAGCAGCATTTTTTTCTACCTGCGGAATAACGATGGTCAGCACATTCTTTTCAAAATCATAACTGCCTGCAATAGGTTTGGCTATTAAAGGCGATAGGCCAATCTTGCTTCTTAATTTTCCATCGCAGGTAAAATAAAGAATGCTGTCCTGAACCTGCAACCGTTCTTTAGGTATTTCACCAAAATAATTATCAGTAATGTACGACCGTGCATTTGGTATTGGATGAAAAGGAATGATAACAATTGTTGCAGGTGAAGGTGTAAACATGCCCAGCAACCAGATAGATAAAAGTCCTTTGTCTTTTGTCCAGTCGTTGACGCCTGTATTCGTTACTTTATTAACTGATTCAAAACCAACAAAATTAATTTTATTGGGAATAGAGGTTTGAAGCACCGTCGCCAATTGTTCTTTTGAAAGCAGGGAAACAATTCTTTCAATAGCAATATCAAATTTTGTTCCGCTGAAATTTGTGATGCTCGTCTTCTTTGAAAAAGAAGCAGATGATTTTCCCGATTGCGATACATCATATATTTCTGTATCAATAAAAGGCGGCACCTGCCAGTGAGCTATATTAAACGAATCGCCGCCTTTAAAATAAATCGAATACTGCCCTCCTTCAGGTCCCATCCAGAATCTTTCTTCACCACCCACCGGGTTGAATTGCTTTTTCTTTTCCGGTGCCGCTATCAGGCTATAATTCAACCAGCCAAAACTGGTGCCGCTATCGCCGGAAGCAGTGCTTGTCATTACACGGCCCTGGTAATCGGCAGAAAGCAACACTTTAGCGGTGTTATCATCATTACTTAATTCTAGTACTTTACTGGTATGCGTTTTTAAGAATTCCGCATCGTAGGCATAGGTGCCTTTTGAAGCTGATGGGGATAAGGAAGCAGGTTCTGTTTTTTTTGTTGATGTATTACAGGCAGTAATAATCAGCAATAAATAAACACTGCGAAATTTCAATATTTTCATACAGCCAAATTTCTTTATTAAAGCAATCCTACATTTTTGTTTTTAAAATCCTTAATTCCTTTTTTCATACCCCGGTTGTTTGGGCGGGTTGTATCCTTTATTCTTCAATGCCAGTTTTATTTCTGTAATGGCCCGTTCCAATTGCGGATCAATGCCTTTATACATTGCACCAAGATCTTCTTCGACTGCTATATCAGGATCAACACCGTGGCCTTCCTTAAACCATGTTCCATCGGGATTGTACATGCGGAAAGTTGGCGAGGTAATTGTGCCCCCATCCATTAAAACCGGCATGCCACTTATACCGATCAGGCCACCCCATGTTCTTGTGCCGATGAGTGGGCCAAGATTTTTCTTTCTAAAATAATCCGGAAATGCATCTCCGCCGGAACCGCTCCATCCATTCATCAACATCACCTTGGGGCCAAAATGCGCATAAGCCGGACCGGGCCATACTGCTCCATCCCGTGTAGACCAATAGGCCAATGGTGTACGGTTGAGCATTTCTATAAAACGGTCAGGTATTTGTCCGCCGCTGTTAAAACGTTCATCAATGATCAGTGCTTTTTTATTCCATTGTGCATTAAACTGGCGGGTAAGTTCCTCCTGTCCATCTCTACCTGTGCTGGGAACATAAATATATCCCGCTTCGCCATTGGTTGCTTCGTCAACTCTTTTGCGGTTGGCTTCTACCCAGGCTAAATAACGCAATTGATATTCACTATTTAATGTTTCTATTATGGCCGTTTTAGCGCCAGCAAAAGAAGGGGTAGTATTGTAAGTTACCTCAACGGTCTTTTTATCGAGGCCCTGGAAGAAAGCATAAGGTTCCTGTTCTGTAGTAATCGGCATGCCATTTATTGCAAGGATATAACTTCCTTCTTTTATGTCAATACCCGGCTGGCCTATTGCTGAACGTGTTGCCACATCCCAGGATGCTCCACGAATAATGGTTTTTATTTTGTAAAAATTTCCATCAGCCTGCCAGTCAACACCCAGGTAACCCACGTTTTTATTGTTAGCTCTTTCAACATCGCCAGCTCCGTGATAAGTGTGTGAGGCATTCAATTCTCCGATCATTTCTCCAATAATGAAATCAACTTCCTCACGGGTAATGGCGTGTTCCAGCATTTTTGAATAACGCTCTTTTACTGTGTTCCAGTTCACGCCATGCATGTTGGGGTCGTAAAAATAATCCCTTTCCATTCGCCATGCATCCATAAAAATTTCTTTCCATTCCGCCATCGGGTCAACCATCATTTCCATTTCATTCAGGCGAAGCTGCTTTTCAAATTTTTGCGCCTCCGCCGGCTTTATTACGCAATACGTGCTGCCCCGTTGCACCAGCAATTTATTCGTATTTGCACAAAGCCAGTAATGAATGATATTATCCAAGATATTTTTTTCTTCTCTTTTATCTATGTCAAAAAATTTAAGATCGGTCTTTACACCTTCGGCACTGCCCATGTTAGGAAATTTCTGATAGATGATCTTTCCTTTTACAGATGCAAGGTTACCATAATTAGCCGCGGCAACAGGCAATAGTACCATCCGTGTCTCAATGCCATCAAAGTCAATATCAACAGGCGTTGTGGCAGGCTTTTTGGGTATAGTGTCTTTCTTTTTTTCAGCAGGTAACTCATCCGCTTTAACGGCCACGGTATCATTTTTAGGGTATAGAAAAGACCTGGTGCTTTTAAGTAAAGAGATCACTGCAATTTGCGTGCTGTTGCCATAAATGAAAGAGTTATCAATATTACTGTAGTATGGTGAAAAAGACTGGTTGGTGGTGAGGTACAAATATTTTCCCTCGGTATCAAATACGGGGTTGGCGCAATTATAATATCCATCGGTAACCTGGTGTCGCTTTTTATCCTGTGCATCATAAATATACACTGCGTCATGATAATTTTCCAGGTCTCGAGTATAGGTAAACCAGCGGCTGTCCGGTGACCAGTTTGCAGAAAAATTCTCACACCCACCATGCATAAACCGAAGGGCCTGGTCAACATCAGTTGTGCTGCCGCTTGCTACATCAAGCATTTTTATTTTCATAGCCTGATCAATAAAAACTAATTTTTTACTATTGGGCGACCAGTACAAATTATACCTGAAACCTGCGGCATAACTAGTAATTTTTTTTGGCGCTTCCTCTTTGCCAGGGTGCGCAAGCCATAATTCATATTCACCAGATTGATCGCTCCAGTAAGCGATTGTATTTCCATCAGGTGACCAGGCCGGATAGCGTTCGTTTGAGCCGGTTGTGTGAGTTATGTTTTTTACGTACCCATTTTCGGCAGGCACTGAAAATACATCGCCTCTTGCTTCCACCAATACACGGTTACCATCAGGACTTATACTAACATGTTGCACATATTTATCTGCTGAAATTGATTTTGATTTTAGCCCTGCTTTATCCGTTACAACGTTTACGGTTATACGCTCTGCTTTTTTAGATTCAAATGAATAAAGCCATAATTTTCCGCCCTGCTCAAATACTATTTCATCCGGGCCTTTAGATGGAAAATGAATATCATAATCTTTAAAATTGGTCAACTGCTCATACTTTTTTGTGCCTATAGCATACCGCCAAAGGTTCATACGAAGTTCGGTACCACGATCAGATAAAAAATAAATATAGTCGCCGTGCCACATCGGAAATTCATCGCCAGCCATTTCATTTGTCGAGATATTTTGTGAGCTGTTGTTTGCAAAATTGTAGATATATATGCTGGCACTCATCCCACCTCGGTACCGTTTCCAGTTTCTAAAAGCCTGCGAAAGAAACACCACCGCCATCTCTTTTCCATTGGGAGAATAAGAGCCAAATTCTGCATAAGCAAATGGAAGTTTTTCGGCAGGCCCACCGGTTGCAGCAATGGTATAAAATTGATTGAACCTGTTTCTTGCACTTTCACGGCCTGAAGCAAACAATACCCGTTTGCCGTCCGGCGTCCAACCTACTACACGATCTGGCATTCCGTGCGACGTCAGGCGTTCGGGTACGCCACCATTTACAGCAATGGTATAGGCATCTGAATTACCATCGTAATTGCCGGTAAAGGCAATTGTTTTGCCATCGGGTGAAAATTTTGGAAAACTTTCAACACCTGCAGGCGAACTTAGTTTTTCGGCAGTACCCCCTTTTTTTGGCACTATCCAGATATCATTACCATATGTAAATACTATCTGTGTTTTTGAAACATCCGGAAAACGAAAAAGTCCGGCATCTATTTGTGCTGTTGAGTTGTTAGTATAAATGATAATAATGAAAAAGAGAGAAAGCATTTTTTTCATGAGTACTTGTTTTATGTAATGATTTTAAATCTGGTTATTATTCCAATCTTCTTTTTTTACGAGGTATTCATAGTTAAGCACCTTTTGCTCCTTCTTATACTTGTCATTTGTAGGGTGTTGTTCCCAAATTAATGTATCTGCGGCAACTTCAAATATCTTCTCAAAATCTAATTCGGTAAGTGGGATTAGTTTGACAAGGTTATCTTTTAGATTTTGGGGTTGCCAGTTTATGTTTGTTTGTATCATTTGCTATTCCCTGCTTGTGCTGTCTGTATTAAAATTAGTTAAACTCATGTATAAACAAATGTTTTTGCAGGTTGTATTACAAATTGTATTTTTTGGTTTAAACCATTGGCATTAAAAACGGGTACAGTGCCGAATACGTTTTCATCAGCCCATATAATTATGGACCTCTCCCAAAAATACACTCTAATGAAGCTCTCATTTTTTTTCAACATCTCCTTAATCACAAAAAAGTTCTAATTTAAGCGTCTTAAAAAAATGATGTGAAATATTTAAAAGTGTTGTATGTACAGGTAATTATCGGCATCATTACCGGTGTTATTGTTGGCCATCTTTTTCCGGGTTTTGCCGGCATTGCGCAGATAATTGGTGAGACTTTTATCAATATGATCCGCATGGTGATTGCTCCGGTAATATTTTTTACCATCGTAATCGGCATAGCCGGGGCAGGCGATTTAAAGAAAGCCGGAAGAATTGGAGGCAAAGCCATTTTGTATTTTGAAATTGTAACCACGATAGCGCTTATAATTGGCCTGGTGGTGGCCAACCTGGTAAAACCTGGCGTGGGTATACAGTACAGCAATATGCAGGCAGAAAAGGTTGCTCAATATGCGGCAGAAGCCAGAGACATGGACTGGGGCCGGTTTTTTGCACATATTGTACCTGTCAATATTGTAGAATCATTTGCCAAGGGCGAAATTTTGCAGGTACTTTTTTTTAGTATTCTATTTGGCATAGGTTTAAAATGGCTTGGCAGCACCGGCACTTCGTTGTTAGTTAGTTTTGAAAAACTCAATAAAGTTTTGTTTAATATTTTAAAGATGGTAATGCGGCTTAGCCCTATAGGTGCATTTGGTGGCATGGCTTATACCATTGGCAAATTTGGTTTCACCAGCCTTGCACTGTTGGGTAAATTAATGCTTTGCTTTTACATCACCGGACTGCTTTTTATTTTTATAGTGCTTAACTTGATTGCCCGTTATTATAAATTTAGTTTGTGGAAATTATTGGTATACATAAAAGAAGAAATCTTAATTGTACTGGGCAGCAGCAGTAGCGAAGTAGCATTGCCCTCCGTGATGAAAAAGCTGCAGGATGCTGGCTGCGATAAGGAAGTAGTTGGGCTGATTATTCCTACCGGGTATAGTTTTAACCTTGATGGTACTACCATCTATTTAAGCATGAGTATCATATTTTTGGCCCAGGTTTTCTCTATCGATCTGTCTGTTGGCCAGCAATTAACCATTATTGGTATATTGCTTTTAACCAGCAAAGGTGCTGCAGGCGTTACCGGCAGTGGGTTCATTGTGCTGGCATCAACACTTACGGCCATTCATGTAATACCAATTGAAGGCCTTGCATTGCTGATAGGCGTAGACAGGTTTATGAGCGAGGGAAGAGCCCTGGTGAATTTTATCGGCAATGCGGTTGCCACAGTAGTTATTGCTAAAAGCGAAAATGCCATCGATGAAGTGTTGTATAAAAAAGTTGTGATTGATGGACTGCCAGTTGAAAACTCCGTATGATCTAAATGCCGGCTTTTCGACTATCTAAAGGACGCTGAAAGGCCTTTATTAAATTAAAAGGATAAAACCGGCAGTAATTATTTTCTTTACCCATAAAAAATTAATTTCGCACAAAATAATATATGAAACATAAAATAGACTTTACAGATTCGCTAGAAAAGATTGCAGTAAAAATTTTCCCTTCTACCAATGATGGTTCAAAGTACGTGGCGCAGGTAATTGCCGACCTCATCCGCGAAAAAGAAGCTGAAAATAAAAAATGTATTATCGGCCTTGCTACCGGCTCGTCGCCAAAATCATTATATGCAGAGCTGGTAAGGATGCATAAAAACGAAGGACTTAGTTTTAAGAATGTGATCACTTTTAATCTTGATCAATACTACCCAATGGAAGCGGATGCACTGCAGAGCTACCATTATTTTATGCGCAAAAATTTGTTTGAACAAACAGATATTGATCCAAACAATTATTTTTTACCAGATGGCATTGTGCCAAAAGATAAAGTAAAAGAACATTGTGCGGAATATGAAAAAAAGATAGCAGATGCTGGTGGGCTCGATCTTCAGATACTTGGTATTGGTACCAATGGCCATATTGGTTTTAATGAACCCGGTAGTGGGATCTATACCAAAACAAGATTAAT
The DNA here is from genome assembly GCA_041742655.1 of Ferruginibacter sp. Taxonomy (GTDB): domain Bacteria; phylum Bacteroidota; class Bacteroidia; order Chitinophagales; family Chitinophagaceae; genus Ferruginibacter. The sequence continues at coordinate 10,318 of JBGSIG010000292.1, forward strand.
CACTTTAGATAACAGTACCCGTATTGCCAACGCCTACGAATTTGGCAATATGAGCCAGGTGCCACGAATGGCCATTACCATGGGTATCAGCACCATCTTAAAATCGAAGAAAATAATTTTAATGGCCTGGGGGCAAACAAAGGCCCCGGTTATACAAAAAGCGGTTGAAGAAGATGACACCGAAGAAATACCTGCATCTTTATTGCAAAATCATGATGACTGCACTTTTGTAATTGATGAAGGCGCTGCCAGTGAATTAAGCAGGTTTAAAAAACCATGGTTAACCGGTGAATGTGTATGGACAGACAAGATGATAAAGCGGGCCGTAATCAACCTTTCTTTAAAGTTAAAAAAGCCGGTACTAAGTCTCACCAATATTGATTATAACGACAACGGATTAAGCGACTTGTTGGTTGAAAAAGGGGATGCCTACGAAACCAATTTACAGGTGTTTTATTTATTGAGAGATAGTATTACCGGGTGGCCGGGCGGAAAACCTACAGATCAACGGATGAATCATCCTGAAAGAAGTGTACCATTTCCAAAGAAAGTAGTATTGTTTTCGCCACATCCTGATGATGACATTATAAGTATGGGCGGCACTTTCATACGCCTGCACGACCAGGGGCATGAAGTACACCTTGCCTATCAAACCAGTGGTAACATTGCTGTAACCGATGAGTTTGTAACAAGATTTATTGACTTTGCTGTTGGCTTTGAGAGCATGTTTGATATTGATGAAACAAAAAGTAAAACAATTTTAGACAATGCGATTGCCTTTTTAAAAACAAAAAAATCAACTGAAAAAGATACGGACCAGATAAGGGATATTAAAGGGTTGATAAGAAGGTGCGAAGCAAAAGCCACTTGCAAATATGTTGGCCTCACTGATGAGCAGATTCATTTTCAAAACCTGCCGTTTTACGAAACAGGCACCATAGAAAAAAACCCGATGGGTGAGGAAGATGTACTTATTACAATGAAGTTATTGAATGAAATTAAACCCCAGCAGGTTTACTGCGCCGGTGATTTTGCAGATCCGCATGGCACCCACAAGGTTTGCTTTGATGTAGTGATAGAAGCGCTGAACAGGTTAAGGGCAAACAACGAACCGTGGGTAGCCGATTGCTGGCTTTGGTTGTACAAAGGCGCCTGGCAGGAATGGGATATCACAGAAATTGAAATGGCGGTACCAATGAGCCCCGACCAGGTAGTAAGAAAAAGAAATGGCATTTTTATTCATCAATCCCAAAAAGACAGCATCCCTTTCCAGGGTACGGATGACAGGGAATTTTGGCAGCGTGCAGAAGAACGCAATTCCAATACAGCAAAATTATATGCAGAATTAGGACTTACCCAATATGCAGCGGTAGAAGCCTTTGTTAGATGGCATTATTAAATGAATAAACGCTTTCATAAAAAATAGCCGGCACCAGTTGCCGGCTATTTTTTTATTGTTGCTGCCCGTTCCGCCTGAAGGATATGTCTTTCCACATGATAAACATAAAACCGAAAAGTATCACCAAGCCTTAGTTGTAGCATATTGGTTAAAGAGATAGCTGTCTTCACCTTAGCCAGGTCAATTTTCTCACCCAGGTGCAGCAGTGATTTTAGCAGTTCCTGTTGCTTTAAAAACCTGTCAAGTGTAGTAATTGTCAATTCGCTATTTAAAGGGTTTTTATCTTTCGGGGATTTCATTTTTTTGATTTCGCCATTTTTCGCTTTCATTAAACCGGCAAAATAATTTCCGATAATGCCGCTATTGAATACCGTTGCTTCCTTGATATTTTTATTGGCTATAATTTGCTTTTCTATTTCGGGCAAATAAAAGTCGCCATATAGATTAAGATGTTCAATACATTCCAAAACGCTCCATTCATGTGGGCTTTTCTTAAAATTTAATTGATCAACAGGAAGCTGTTTAAATTCTTTAACGGATTGTATGGAGTTTTCTGTAAGCGTTAACAGTTCCTCAATTAGTAAGTTGTTGCTGAGTTTCATAATAAATATTTATGCAAAGATTGGCATTACAATTTTCATCCGCATTGATTGAAGTCAAGAATTTTGGTTTCGGTTAAAGTTGCAGGTTTCGTTTTTAGGCAAGAGGCAAATACTCTGTTGGAATTTTCGCTCCTCTGCCTTGTTGGTTAGACACGAAACAAGGCAGAGGATTTTATGACAGGATTATAGCATTTAAGAATAATTATATGCGTACTTTTAAAACCGTTTTTTAATAAACAATAAAAAAGCGCAACGTGTAATTCTAAAAATTTGTTCTGTTTTTTTGATGATAATTAATTGTAATTAGAACAAGGAGGTGAGTATATTTAAGAGTTGCCTGCAACGCCATCGGACACCTTTTAAAATTTAAGCAGGACAGACAAATAAAAAATGAATACGATTATAATAAGTTTGATTTTGATTTCAGTTGCAATCGCATTTGCAGCAACAATCATTTCTGGACTAATCAAACTCTTCTTCTTCAAACAGAAAGACACTTACCGAAACATTTTAAAATTTGCACTTAAGGGCGACGTTTTTGGACTGCTGGTAATGTTTGTAGTTTGGATATTTTACAGACAAGAAATTAATAATTGGGGAGAACCTGACAGTATCATTGCTTTTCCTGTTTACTCAATGTTGGTTGGTCAAATGGCAGGACTAATTGTTACATTTTACAACAGACAAAAACTTAAATCGGCTTGTTAGATAAAATCGGAGAAATATTATGGTTCGCTATGTTCTTTACGCCACTGGTGACAATTCCAGTGGTTTGGAAACGTAGTAAACAATCTAAATTGTATCGAATTTTGATTGGAGTTGCGATAGCATTTTTAATTTCGTTTGTCTTCTTTATTATCAGTTGGACAATTTTATTACGAAACGGATTAGGCCCAACGTCCACCTTAGTTCGTGTCCACGAACCTTTCTTTTACTGATAAAACTGTCTTGTCCTAAAATATTCCAAGGGTGTAGGTTTCGCAGTATAGCTAAGAACTTAGTGGAGTGGTTCTTGACCCGAAGGTAGACGGTTCGAAATAAATCGTGCAATCATTCCTAATTCCTTTCCTGTGCCCTTAACCAACGTTCCGGAATTTCGCTGCGGCTGGCGCTTACGTAATCGTTGTAACTGCAGGCAATAATGCTTTGGTCGGGTAACTGCATCCACCAGCGGCCAGTTTTGCGGCTTTGTAAAAATTTGGTATCGCTTTCTGCAAATACGGTGTGGTACTCATTAAAATTTGCACTGTCCTGCATGGAGGTTTCCTGCTTGCTTCGGCTTTTACCATCTACAAAATACCAAAGCATTTGTGCCATTTGTTTGGCGGTTAACTCATGTACGTCGGCCCATGGCTGGTAACCATACAGGCCTAAAGTATTTATATTGGTACTCATGCCTGCATAACGCGTAAGCATGCAGGCTTCTTCGCCAGTAAAGCCATTGGGGCTGCAGTTGTTTGCAGGCGCATCGGCATGTTTTATTGCATTAATATCAAAACTTAACAGATTGGTATTTCGTAACACAGGCTCCATTTCTTCAATACTCTCCTTTATTTTTCCTACCCTGAAACAATCAAAACGAAGTTTATCCATTACCTCCAGCATTCGTGGATGTACCAGGTAACTTTGAAATCCGATATGGTTATAATGCTTTACAAGATTGGGTTCGCCGGTTAACATTTCCAGCAAAAAATTCTCACTTCTTAAAGAGCTTTCGCCACGAAGGTCGATGGTGGCATCAATACAAGTAGCTTCTATCACCTTATCCAATTTCCTGTAGGCAAAGTATTGTGCTAAAGTAACATCGTGCGATCCACCTAACAATATTACCGTTTTGTTCATCGCAAGTAATTCTGTCAGCACGGTGGTAATAGCAGAATAGCTATCACTTAATGTATCGCCGGTTTTTACATTACCTACATCAGCCAAAACAATATCATTGTGCCAATAATGTAATTCATAAAAATGTTTACGTATTAAATCCGGGGCATCATTGCCCGCATCAAATATCCCGCTACCCCTTGATTCTCCCACACCCATCAATACAATATCAGCTGTTTCCAGGTTAGGTATCTCTCCTTCATTTAAAAGAATGTGCCGGGCTATTTGTCCGTCGTTGTAACCTTTGTCGTCGTTTAAACTATTTATATTAATGGGCAATAAGAAATTATGAAGATCGTACATCCGTTTTTTAATTTGTAGCAAACTTATAGAATAGTTGCGAGTTTCGGGGTTAGGGTTTTAAGATGTGGGTTACGGGTTGCGAGTTTCGGGGTTACGGGTTAAAAAGTTATGCGCATTGTTTGTTACAGATGTTAATGCTATTTGTTTTCCTTCTCAACGTCTTAGCGCCTTTCCAGCCATTATTTCTAAACGCCTTAATGCCTAAACGGCAATGAAAACCTGCACACATTTCCTTATTTTTGCGGCATGGATAATTTATTACTGGCAATTGAAACCTATAAAAAAGAAATAAGCAATTTCGTTGCCCAAAAAAGCGAAGAAGCGGAAGCTTTTCGTATTAAATATTTAGGCAGTAAAGGATTGGTGAAAGAAGTGATGGGTGAAATGAAAAATGTGGCTGCTGACAAAAAAAGGGAGTTCGGACAAATAATGAAT
>JBGSIG010000293.1:0-4342 GCA_041742655.1 Ferruginibacter sp.
AATGACTAATGTTAGGTTAATTGTAATCTGTTGTATTTGAAGTGAGTTGTGAGTAGTCGGTTGTGAGTGGATGGCGCATCTTGGCAGTACATACTCACCATTCACCACTGACAACTCACGGTCAAATAAACACTAGTACCAATTAAATAACCTGCCCCATCAACGGGTCTGTTTTGGAAATACTGCCCGTTTCCACGTGGCCGGCAAATCTTTTTTCAAATGAATTATTACCATTAACAACAACGCTGAAATCGTACCAGCCAAAGTTTGTTGACAGATCTAACACAACTGTGACGGTAGCATTGGGAGCTATCGTTTTATTCTGATATCCGGTTTTATAACCGTTATCTTTTATGGTTATATCAACAGCTTTAGATGCTGCGTTGGTAACGATAATACCAATGTTGCCTGTTAGCTTTTTTGCATTTGCCTTACTCTTTTCATAATCGCACGCCACATTTATCAGCGGCTCATTATTATCGCCGGCAAACTCGCGGTAAAATCCATTAGGTCCATATACACGCAAATGATAGGCACCATTTACAAATTCAGCAAGTTTCCATTCATCCCTCTCCTCAAAACCTGCACGCACAGCATAGTTCCAGGTACGCCATTGCTGCCCGCTGTACGGAGTAATTGCATAAACATAAAACGGCGACCCGGCAGCATCGGCAAATAAATCATTACCCGCTTTAAAATTGATTTCAAATTTCTCCCTGTTCTTATCCATATTGCCATTTACATATAACTCATAAGGCAATGCACAACTGGAACGAATACCTTTTTCCTGGGCCGTCATTAGCGAGGATAGGTGGCCTTTTTGATTAATTTCGGCAATCTCCGTTTTCGATAACTTTTTATAATTATCTGGCAACTGCTTAAATTTTGCATCGTAAATTTCTTCGATGAATTTTTCCTTCTCAATAAATTTGGGTAGTGATATTTTTTCTCCATTATAAGGACGAAATGCAGCATGCAAATCGCCACAAACAGTTCTTCGCCATTCATTAATATTAGGTTCTGTTACTTTTTTACCAGATTTTTTTTCAATAAATTTTTCTAAAAACTGCAACGATGATGTATGATCAAATACTTCAGAACATACAAACCCACCTCTTGTCCATGGAGAAGCAATTACCATCGGCACTCTAAAACCTAAGCCAATAGCGCTTTCCCGTGCATATTTTTTTTGCGATTGTTGATCATTGGTTACAAACTCGAGTTTGGTATCAATGCCCTTTGATACTTTACCGGTATTTTCTTTATAAGGGTCAGGTGCAACAAACGGTGGCACATGATCAAAATAGCCATCATTTTCATCATAGGTTAAAACAAAAATTGTTTTCTTCCACACTTCTGGATTTTTAGTAAGTATATCCATTACTTCACTTACATACCATGCACCGAACCATGGCGAATCCGGGTGATCTGAAAAATACTGCGGCGCTACCAGCCATGATACCGTGGGCAATGTTCCGTTATCAACGTCCTGCCTAAACTGGTGCAGTACATCGCCTTTTGGTATGTTTAATTCCCGTTCTGTATTGCCCTCTTTATATTGCAAACTTGCCAGTTCGTGAAAGAACGGATCGTTTTGGTTTACGGTAAATGCTTTGTCGTGGATGTTTTTTTGAAAGGGAGAAAGGCTATTGTATTTTTCGATCGTATAAATTTTCTTATCCTGCATCACGCTTTCCAGCTCACGCTTTTTTGCAGCCAGTTGCATCGTCCACTCATCTACATCAATTGTGGATTGAGAAGGTGATTTTATTTTTTGCTCAAGTTCACTAATAGCTTGCTCAAACGCTATTTGCCGCTTTGGCAAGTTAGCTATATACCCAGCAGACAGCCGAACATTATATTGGGTAAAATATTCAATTGGGTTGTCACCAAAATTTGCTAACCATCCTTCTGCTTCCCCTTCGAGCCCTACGCCAACACTAATTTCGTTCTGGTATATCTTCCACGAAATGCCATTTTCTTCCAGCCTTTCAGGGTACGTTTTCCAACTCACCTCTGTATTATAATCCGCATCACCATTCCACACATTTGCCTGCGCTGCCGGTTCTTGTTTTCCGCGAATGGTACCTGTCCAAAAATGCAGGCGGTTAGGGGTAGTACCGGTAAGAGAAGAACAAAAATGCTGATCGCAAACAGTAAAGGCATCCGCCAATGAATAATAAAAAGGAATATCCGCACGGTTGTAATATCCCATGGTTAATGGCATGGCGTCAAATGCTTTTTCGCCTGAATGTTTTACATCCAGCCATTTGTCAAATTTGCCCTCGTTTCTTGCATCTACCTGGTTATCCCAGGAGTGAGGCAGGCAGCCCATCCAGGTTATTTTTGTATCTTTTATATCTAAATGAAAAGGTGCATAGGTCTCCCCTTCTTTATTGGTTTGCAGCCACACTTTATTTTTATCAGGAAGCTGCACAGCCCTTGGATCATTGAAGCCGCGAACACCTTGTAAAGTGCCGAAAGCATGATCGAAAGAACGATTCTCCTGCATTAAAAAAACAACATGTTCCGCATCATAAAAACTACTCCCAATTGCAGGATTTATAGCCATGGCTTTTTGAATAGAGGGAGGTAAACTATTCAGCAAACCAGCTCCGCCCGATAATAATCCAGCTTTTTTTAAAAAACTTCTGCGGGTGTCCATATAATTTTTTTTTATAAAAATAGCTGAATTCAGCATGCTGATTGTTAACTTATTCTTATCATCTTTTACACTCTCAACAGCAGGGCTTTTACTTTCTACAACGAGACTGTTAATTTATAAATAGTTGATTTTAATTCCGCGGTATCATTGTCTTCACAAAGCAAAAACTCAACATTGTCTTTGTCTTTCGAATATAGGGTGATGCCTTCAAACTTTTGCTTGTCGCTGATTTTTTCTGTAAAATCAACCGACAATGTTGCAAGATCAATTCTACCAACAAGCGTTCCTAAAATACGTCCGTCTGCTGTGGTAGAACTTGAATTTTCAGCGGTGGCAATAAAATAAATTTTCTCACCTACCAAAATAGCATCCGAAAAGCCGCTTTGAAACCCGTTTATCTGCGGTAACTGAATATTCTTAAATTGAATGGTAAAATCTTTTATTAAATTTTTTCTGTTAACGGTGAAAATTACATTCCTGTTGGATTTGCCGTTGCCACGATTGAAAAGAAATAGATGATCGCCGCTGTAGAAAGCCCCTTCTATATTAAATTCCTTGCGGGGGATATCAGCCAGTTCCCGCATTGAAGTATACAAATCTTTAAGGTCGGTTTTTGCAATAGTATCTTTTGTTTTTAAATCTACTTCAATGGCAAGCCTTCTTTTTTTGCCGGAACCCGATCCAAAAATATAAAGGTCATCTCCTGAAACAGACATGGCCTCCAAATCGGCCTTCTGGCTCTTTGCTATATTTTCTGTAGCATCTTGCACCAGCGCATGTTTTTTCAAATCAGCGTTACTGATAGAATATTCATACAAGTAACCACTGCTGTCGCCAACAATCAACAGCTCATTGTTATTGTAAATTAGGCCGGAGGCTGATCCCAGGCCTATTATCTGAATCAGCACATCGAGTGTAAATTTTTTCATACCATTTAATTGTTTTGATTAATTCAATTAAAGGTATAAATATTATATTGTTTTTAAAGGGAAGGAAAGAATGCACAATTTCTAAAACTGGTTCAACTGATTGCTGAGCCATTCATGTAAGATAAGGCAGAAAGACTGCGTTTCGGTCGTAAACCGTGCTGCCTATGTTACTCCGGCAACAAGCCGCCACCAATGGTGAAACCTGCCTTGATAGCAAAATAGGAATTTTGTATACTGCTGCCGTTTATATTTGTATTAGCTACAATATTATATTCAAGGCCCAACCGAAAATGTTTGTACTCAAATCCACCCCTGGCCATTCCTCCAAACTTAACTTCACTTTTTGAATCCTTGAAGACAGCTCCATCGTTGTTAACTCTATAATTTGAAAATGTAAAAACACCTGTTCCCAAGCCGGCAAAGGGCCTGAAATCGTCATTGATAAAATAATAATCAGCAGTTGCCAAATAAGCGCCAATTCCATATATTCTCACGGTATTGTTCACGTCGTTGTAGTCGGCTCCTTTACTAATACCAACACCTTCGAATTTGATACCCACCGCCAGCTGAGGCAACACCGAATATTTAGGTTCAACCGCAAACAAGAAACCACCGTTTAATGTGGTATTGGCAGGCATTGCATAGCCAATAGCTATGTCTACTTTAAAAGGTTTATAAAGGCGCTCTGCATCGCCTTGAGCAAGTGAGTTAAGTGTGATAACTAAAAACAGGGCAAAAAAATACGGCG
>JBGSIG010000294.1:0-2306 GCA_041742655.1 Ferruginibacter sp.
GCCCCCATCCATAAATCTATTAGGAATCATGAAACCCCTCATTGCAAAAATAGCCAGGGCCACACCTATTATTATATGCAACAGGTTTTTGATGTCCCATACCTTTTGCCATTCTATTGTGTCGGATCTATGTTTTCTACTCATTATGCAACTGTTGAATTTTTGTACTAATATAAGCTACTCCTTTATATTTTAAAGAGGAGCGGTAAAAGAAATTGAAATTAGGAATGGGTGGGGGAGATTAAAAATATCTTTTATTGTTTTGCTACAATTCCTTGCCGGCTCGTTATTAGCCGGTATTTCAATTGTTTCTTTGCGGCAGTAAGCGATAGTTTTTATTTTACCCTGTTATATTTTTTCATAACCTCCATCACCATTTTATGCGGCAAACCATAAGCCTTGTTGCCATTGATACCTTCCATTGTTTCTGCCGCCACCATTGCATTGATGATAGCTTCCTCCACGGCTTGCACCGTTGCACTGAATATTGGATTAATCATATCATTCGGCAGCTCGGTAACTTTTGTAAAATTTTCCCGCTGAAAAGCAGATCGATTAGCAGTTGAAAACGCTATAAAGATATCTCCGGATCCATTTTCGCCACGGCCACCTACAATACCTACACCTAATGGAACTCTTGCTGCAATTCTCTTTAACTGGTGCGGTAATAGCGGCGCATCGGTTGCAACAACTACTATAATAGAACCATCGCCGGGTTGATATGATGGCGGCGCTTTGAATTCATAATTCATAGTGTCCTTTAATTCTTTTCCAACTGGTACACCAGCAATGGTAAAATTCCGCTTGCTTCCAAAATTTGATTGTACCAACACTCCAACCGTATAGGTTGAATCTTTTATTTTTACAACCCTGGAGGAGGTGCCGGTACCGCCTTTAAATCCCAGGCACATCATACCTGTGCCACCACCCACATTACCTTCTTTTAAATACCCCGACTTTGCGCTGTCCAATGCTTCAAATGCATTACTTTCTTTTACATGAAAACCATAAATATCATTTAAGAATCCATCGTAGGTTTCTGCTACCACCGGGTAAGTATACCAAAAATCTTCCTTGTACCAACCGGTTTTTACAAACCATTTTAATACAGCATCTCTTACAACACCCACACTATTGGTATTGGTGATCATCACGGGGCCTTCCAGAAATCCGGATTCTGTTACCCAGGTAGTTCCAGTCATTTCTCCATTGCCATTTAAAGAATACCAGTTGGCAAAAACGGGATTATTGTTTCGTCCTCTTGGCAGTATGGCGGTTACGCCTGTTCTTACCGGGGCTTTTCGACGAATGTTTTTTCCATTGCCTGAGATGATTGTGCTATAGCCCACTTCAACGCCTGCAACATCTGTGATGGCATTGTATGTTCCTGGCGTTCCATCAAATGGAATTCCAATATCTCTTGCTCTTGGCTTTTGAGCATAGATATAAGTTTGGTTAACCAGGATTAGCGCTAATAGCAATATTTTTTTCATTATATTTTTTTTGTAAAATTTTTCGTGATAAAATACTGGCGTGCTTGTTTTTGAAATCAATTACCAGCTTACTGTATCGCAACTAGGTCACTTTTCTTAACAACCTTTTTAGTCTTATACACTTTTCCATTTAAAAACATTCCGATAAAACTTCCCCTCACGAGGTAATGATAACTGGCAAAACAAATAATACTGGTTATTGAGATCACGATAGCAAACTTGAAAACCGGTGCTAAGGCAACACCGGCCAGTAAGCCAGGTATGAAAGCGGCAATGGGCAAGTGAATGATATATACCCATTAAGCAGCATCCATTAAATAACTCAGCCGTGGGGAGTAGTGATTAAAATAGGTAAGGAATAAAGCAAGAAAACCAAAAATGAACAAAGAGCCCGACAGTGCTACCAGTAGCTGCCTTATCAGAAGTGCAGATCCATCGGCAGGCCAGGGCGAAAAGGTATTCACTAAAAAAAGTAAGCTTGCAATACCCAACTGCCACAAAGGATAAGCGCATAATTGCTTGAGACTATTGGACCGGAATAATAACCATCCTGTTCCGAAAAATCCAAAATAGACCGTTAAAGTTGCAGGGTCTAAACTCCATACATTGTTTGTTTTTAAGAAGGCAGTACCCATCCAGTAAAGACATATGAAAAATAAACAACTCATGCATAAAATCCTTAGCCAAAAATTATTAATGAGAAAGTGGAACGATTTATTAATGGTATTTGAAAAGCCGGATGTTTTATTAAAAATAGATGCAATCAACCATGCCGCCACTGCATAAATAATCAGGAAATAAAGAAACCATAAA